>NZ_MUYZ01000365.1:0-5887 GCF_003013775.1 Micromonospora sp. MH33 | reverse complement strand
GACGGCCCCCCGGGTGAGGCACCACAGCCGGCCGGGCAGGCCGGTGTCGGCGAGGGCCTGGGCGACGGTGAGCAGCAGCGCCGTTCCGGCCGGGACGGCGGGGGCGTCGGGCAGCGGCCCGTCCGGCCCGGGCAGAACGCAGAGCACCCCGCGCCAGCCCGGCTCGCCGCGCTGCCGCAGCAGCTCACCCAGCTCGGCCCGCCCGGTCCCGGCGGGCACGGCGAGCACGTCGACGTCGGCGAGCAGCGCGTCCCACGGCCCGGAGGTCTCGCCCGCCCCCGCCTCGGGGGTGGGGACGACCACCAGCCAGCGGCCGGTGAGGGCCGGCGCGGGGGCCGGGTGGACCGGCTCCCAGCCGATCCGGTACGACCAGCCGTCCACCACGGCGTCGCGTTGCCGGGCCTGCCGCCACGACGACAGCACCGGTACGGCCGGGGCGAGGGCCGCGACCGCGTCCGGGTCGTCCTGCACGGCCAGGTGGGACGCCACGGCGGGCAGGTCCCCGCGTTCCACGGCGGCCCAGAAGTCGCCGTCGGCCCCGCCCGGCCGCTCCCGCGACGCCGTGGTGGCGTCGCCGGGGCCGGCCCAGTAGCGCTGGTGCTGGAAGGCGTACGTGGGCAGGTCGATCCGGCGGGCGCCGGTGCCGGCGAACCAGCCCGGCCAGGTCACCGGGTGGCCGTGCAGGTGCAGCTCGGCCAGGGCGGCCAGCAGGGCGTCGGCCTCGGGGCGGTCCGCGCGTTGGGCGGCCACCGCGAGCACGCCCCCGTCGGCGGGGAGGATGTCGGCGGCCAGCGCGGTCAGCACGCTCTGCGGACCGATCTCCAGCAGGGTGTCCACCCCGGCGGCGCGCAGCGCGGCGACCCCGTCGGCGTAGCGGACCGCCTCGCGGACGTGCCGCACCCAGTAGTCCGGTGTGCGGAGCTCGTCGGCGTCGGCCAGTTCCCCGGTCAGGTTCGACACCACGGGCAGCGCGGGGGCGGCGAAGGTCAGCCGGTCGAGGACCCCCCGGAACTTCGCCAGCATGGGCTCCATCAGCGGGCTGTGGAACGCGTGGCTGACGCTCAGCCGGCGGGTCCGCACGCCCCGGTCCCGCCAGAGCTGCTCCACCCGGTCCACGGCGTCGACCTCGCCCGACACGACGACGGCGTTCGGGCCGTTGACCGCGGCGATGCCGATCCGGTCGGTCAGGCCGTCGAGGGTGGACCGCACGTCGGCCTCGGCGGCGGCGACCGCGAGCATCCCGCCGCCGGCGGGCAGCGCCTGCATGAGCCGGCCCCGCGCGGCGACCAGCGCGCAGGCGTGCTCCAGGGACAGCACCCCGGCCACGTACGCGGCGGTGATCTCCCCGATCGAGTGCCCGCCCACCACATCGGGCACCACGCCGAACGACTCGACCAGCCGGAACAGGGCGACCTCGACGGCGAACAGGCCGGCCTGCGTGAAGACCGTCTGGTCCAGCAGGTCGGCCTCGGGCGAGCCCTCGGTGGCCAACAGCACGGACGTCAGCGGCCGCGGCAGGGCCCGGTCCAGCTGCCCGCACACCTCGTCCAGCGCCGCGGCGAACACCGGGAAGGCGGCGTACAGCTCCCGGCCCATGCCGGGGCGCTGCGCGCCCTGGCCGGAGAAGAGGACGGCGAGCTGGCCGCGGGGCACGCCCGCGCCGGCGAGCACATTCCCGGCCGGCTCCCCGGCCGCGAGGGCCCGCAGCCCGGCGATCAGGTCGTCCCGGCCGGCGGCGGCCACCACCGCACGGCGGTCCAGCACGGACCGGGACACCACCGAGGAGTAGGCGACGTCCAGCGGCCGGGCGTCGGCGTCGGCGGTCAGCCAGGCGGCCCAGCGGCCGGCCTGGGCGGCGAGGGCGGCGTCGGAGCGGGCGGAGAGCAGCACCGGGACGACCGGACGGTCGACCGCCGCCGGCTCCTGCTCGGCGGGCTCCGGCGCCGGGGCCTGCTCGATGATGGTGTGCGCGTTGGTGCCGGACACCCCGAACGACGACACGGCCGCCCGGCGCGGCCGGTCCACGGCCGGCCACGGGGTCGCCTCGGTGGCGAGCGCGACCGCCCCGGCGGCCCAGTCGACGTGCGGGGACGGGGCGTCCACGTGCAGGGTGGGCGGGACGACGCCGTGCCGGATCGCCAGCACCATCTTCATCACGCCGGCGACGCCGGCGGCGGCCTGGGTGTGGCCGAGGTTGGACTTGACGGAGCCCAGCAGCAGCGGGGCGGCCTCGCCCCGGTCCTGCCCGTACGTGGCGAGCAGGGCCTGCGCCTCGATCGGGTCGCCGAGGGTGGTGCCGGTGCCGTGCGCCTCCACCACGTCGATCTGCTCGGGCGTGAGCCGGGCGTTGGCGAGGGCCTGCCGGATCACCCGAACCTGGGAGGGGCCGTGCGGGGCGCTCAGGCCGTTGGACGCGCCGTCCTGGTTGACCGCGCTGCCCCGGACCACGGCGAGGACCGGGTGGCCGTGGCGCTGGGCGTCGGAGAGGCGGGCCAGCAGCAGCATGCCGATCCCCTCCGACCAGGAGGTGCCGTCGGCGGCGGCGGCGAACGCCTTGCACCGCCCGTCGGCGGCGAGGCCCCGCTGCCGGCTGAACCCGACGAACACGGCCGGGGTGGGCATGATGGTGACGCCACCGGCGAGGGCCAGCTCGCAGTCGCCGTTGCGCAGCGCCTGGACGGCCAGGTGGAGCGCCACCGACGACGAGGAGCAGGCGGTGTCGATGGTGACCGCCGGCCCCTCCAGGCCGAGGGTGTACGCGATCCGGCCGGAGATGACGCTCGTGGAGTTGCCGGTGAGCAGGTGTCCCTCGCCGTCCTCGGCCTGGGCGATCACCGCGTCGTAGCCGTGCGAGGCCGCCCCGACGAACACCCCGGTACGGCTGCCCCGCACCGCCGGCAGCGGCAGCCCGGCCCGCTCGAACGCCTCCCAGGACGCCTCCAGCAGCAGCCGCTGCTGCGGGTCCATGGCCAGCGCCTCGCGGGGGCTGATGCCGAACAGGTCGGCGTCGAAGTCCGCGGCGTCGTAGACGAAGCCGCCCTCCCGCACGTAGCTGGTGCCGGGGTGGTCGGGGTCGGGGTGGAAGAGGCGGTCGAGGTCCCAGCCCCGGTCGGCCGGGAACGGGCCGATCCCGTCGCGACCGTCGCGCACGAGTTCCCACAGCTGCTCGGGCGAGTTCACCCCGCCCGGGTACCGGCAGCTCATCGCCACGATGGCGATCGGCTCGGAGTCCCGGGCCTCCAGCGCCCGCAGCCGCCGCCGGGTACGCCGCAGCTCCGAGGTCGTACGCTTCAGGTACTCGACGTACTTCTCGTCCTCGTTGGTCACCGTGGGCCTACCTCACTCGGCATACCGATGTCGTCGCGGCCGGCGGTCACGACGTCTCCAGCTCGCGGTCGATCAGGTCGAAGATGTTCTCGGTGGTGGCCGACTCCAGGTCGTCGTCGCCGTCGGCGTCGGCCCGCCGCTCGGCCAGCCGGTCCAGCAGGCCGTGCAGCCGCTCGGTGATCCCGCGGAACTCGTCGTCGGTCGGATCGAGCCCGGCGAGCGCCGCCTCCAGCCGGTCGAGTTCCCGCCCGACGCCCGACGTCCGGTCGACGGCCACGTCCGCGACGGCGAACTGCGTGGCCAGGTACGCGGCGAGCGCCGCCGGCGTCGGGTTGTCGAAGACCAGCGTCGCCGGCAGCCGCAGGCCGGTGGCCGCCCCGAGCCGGTTGCGCAGCTCCACCGCGGTGAGCGAGTCGAAGCCGAGTTCCCGGAACGCCCGGGCCGGTTCCACGCCGGCCGGGTCGCCGAGGCCGAGGACCACGGCGACGTGCGACAGCACCAGGTCGCGCAGGGCGCGTTCCCGCTTCTCGCCGGGCAGGCCGCGCAGGGTGTCGGCGAACGCCTGGCCGCCGGCGGCCTCGGCGGCGACGGCCCGGCGGCCGGCGGTGCGGACCAGGGCCGCCAGCAGCGGGTGGCCGTGCGTCACCATCGCCGTGTTGATCCTGGCGGGCATCACCGTCGGCCGCTCCGACCGCCAGGTCGCGTCGAACAGGGCCAGGGCCTCGTCGTTGGTGAGTGCCACCAGCCCGCTGCGCTCCAGCCGCCGCCGGTCGACGTCACCGAGATGCCCGGTGATGCCGCTGGCCTGCGCCCACAGGCCCCACACCAGGGAGACCGCCGGCAGGGCGAGGGCCCGCCGGTGTTCGGCCAGGGCGTCGAGGAACGCGTTGCCGGCCGCGTAGTTGCCCTGGCCCGGCCCGCCGAGCACGCCGGCGGCGGCGGAGTAGAGCACGAACGCGGTCAGGTCGGAGTCGAGCGTGGCCCGGTGCAGGTTCCAGGCCGCGTCGACCTTCGGCCGCAGCACCGCGGCGAGCCGGTCCGGGGTGAGCGACTCGACGGTGGCGTCGTCGACGACCCCGGCCACGTGCACGACGGCACGCAGCGGGTGCCGCGCGTCCACCATGGACAGCACGTCGGCCACGGCGTCGGGGTCGGCCAGGTCGGCGGCGACGATCGACACCTCCGCGCCCAGCGCCTTGAGGTCGGCCAGCAGGTCGTCCGCGCCCTCGGCGTCCGGGCCGCGGCGGCTGACCAGCAGCAGGTGCCGGGCGCCGTGGGCGGCGACCAGGTGCCGGCAGAGCAGCGCGCCCAGGGTCCCGGTGGCACCGGAGACCAGGACCGTGCCGTCGAGCCGCGGCACCCGCGGGATGCTCAGGGTCAGCTTGCCGACGTGCCGGGCCTGGCTGAGGAAGCGGAACGCCTCGGGGGCGCGCCGGACGTCCCAGGTGCGCCGGGGCAGCGGCCGCAGCTCACCGCCGGCGAACAGCGCCATCAGCTCGGCCAGCATCCGTCCGATCGTGGCCGGGCCGGCCGCCATGAGGTCGAAGTCCTGGTAGCTCACGCCGGGGTGGTCGGCGGCGACCCGCCGCGGATCCCGCTTGTCCGTCTTGCCCATCTCGACGAACCTGCCGCCCGGGGACAGCAGCCGCAGGGACGCGTCCACGAACTCGCCGGCGAGGGAGTTGAGCACCACGTCGACGCCGCGCCCGCCGCTGCGCTCGCGGAACTCGTCGACGAAGTCGAGGGTGCGCGAGGACGCGATGTGCGCGTCGTCGAAGCCGGTGGCGCGCAGCGCCGGCCACTTGCCGGGGCTGGCCGTGCCGTAGACCTCCGCGCCGAGGTGGCGGGCGATCTGCACGGCGGCCATGCCGACACCGCCGGTCGCCGCGTGCACCAGCACCGACTCCCCGGCCGTCAGCCGGCCCAGCTCGACCAGCCCGTACCAGGCGGTCAGGAAGACCACCGGCACCGCGGCCGCCTCGGCGTACGACCAGCCGTCGGGGATGCGGGTGAGCATGCGGTGGTCGGTGACCGCGACGGAGGAGAACGAGCCGGCGATGATGCCCATGACCCGGTCGCCGGGAGCGAGGCCGGTGACGCCGGGACCGACCTGGCGCACCACGCCGGCGCCCTCGCTGCCCAGCACCTCCTGGTCCGGGACCATGCCGAGAGCCAGCACCACGTCCCGGAAGTTGAGCCCGGAGGCGCGCATCTCGACCAGGACGTGCCCCTCCGGCAGCTCGCCCGCCCCGGCGGGCACGGGGAGCAGGGCCAGGTTCTCCAGGGTGCCCGTCTCGGTGACGTCGAGCCGCCACGGCACCTCGTCGCCGGGCAGCGACAGCACCCCGGCCTCCCGCGCCCGGACGAGCCGGGGCACCAGGACGGCGCCGTCGCGGACCGCGAGCTGCGGCTCGCCCGAGCCGACCGCGGCCGGGACCGCGGCGAGGGAGGTGGCGGCGTCGTCGGTGTCGAGCAGCGTGAAGCGGCCGGGGTGTTCGGACTGCGCCGACCGGACCAGCCCCCACAGGGCGGCGCGGGCGAGGTCGCGGGGGGCCTCGCC
>NZ_MUYZ01000364.1:0-5969 GCF_003013775.1 Micromonospora sp. MH33 | reverse complement strand
TGCCCCGGCTGCGGGGTGATATCGGCCAGGTCGGTACGGAGCTGTTCGGCGACCCGCTGCACCGACGGCGAGTGCGACGCATAGTCCACCGGGATCAGCCGGGCACGAATCCCGTCGGCCTGACATGCCTCCACCAGGTCGGCCACGGCCTGCGGCGGACCGGACACCACCACCGTGGCCGGGCCGTTCACCGCCGCGATCCCGACCCCCGCGAAGCGGCCGCGGTCGCCCGTGGCGGTTCCGGCGGCGACGTCGAGGCGTGCGGTGACCGCCTCGGCGGACAGGTCGATGGAGGCCATCGTCCCGGTGCCGGCCAGCACCGCCAGCGCCCGCGACCGCAACGCCACCGTCCGCGCCGCGTCCTCCAGCGACAGGATCCCCGCCACACACGCCGCGCCGATCTCGCCCTGCGAGTGCCCGATCACCGCCTGCGGAACGACGCCGACGTGCTGCCACACCGCCGCCAGGGCCATCCCCACCGCCCACAGCACCGGCTGCACGACCTCGACCCGGTCCAACCACGACTCGTCGTCACCGCTCAGCACCGAGCCCAGATCCACATCCAGATACGGCGCCAGCGCCGCCTGGCACTCGGCCAGCCGCGCGTCGAACACCGGCGTCCGACCCACCAAGCCGGCCGCCATCCGCGCCGACTGCGCACCCTGACCGGGGAACACGAACACCGGACCGGCGTCCTGGCCGACCGTCGTTCCGCTGACCAGGCCGGGTGAGGGCATGCCCGCGGCGAGGGCGTCGAGGCCGGCCAGCAGGTCCTCGACGCTCGACCCGACCATGGCCGCACGCTGCGGGAAGGCCGAGCGGGTGCGGACCAGGGACCACGCCACGGTCGCCGGGTCCGGGTCCGGGTGCGCGCGCAGGTGCGCGGCCAGCCGGGCGGCCTGTCCGGCCAGGGCCCCGCGCGACCGGGCGGACACCGGCCAGACCGTGACCCCCGCGTCGACCAGCCCGGCGGTGGGCACGGCCGGTGCCGGCTCGGCCGGCTCATCGGCCTGCTCGATGATGACGTGGGCGTTGGTGCCGGAGATGCCGAACGACGACACCGCCGCCCGCCGCGGCCGCCCCACCGCAGGCCACGGCCGGGCCTCGGTGACCAGCTCCACCGCCCCGGCCGACCAGTCGATGTGCGGCGACGGCTCGTCCACGTGCAGGGTCGCCGGCACGAGGCCGTGCCGGATGGCGAGCACCATCTTGATCACACCGGCCACCCCGGCGGCGGCCTGCGCGTGCCCGATGTTCGACTTGACCGAGCCGAGCAGCACCGGTCCGGCGTCACCGCGGTCCTGCCCGTACGTGGCGAGCAGCGCCTGCGCCTCGATCGGGTCGCCGAGGGTGGTGCCGGTGCCGTGCGCCTCGATGACGTCGACGTCGGCGGCGGACAACCGCGCCGCGGTGAGGGCCTGGCTGATCACCCGCTGCTGGGCCGGCCCGTTCGGCGCGGTGAGCCCGTTGGAGGCCCCGTCCTGGTTGACCGCGCTGGCGCGCAGGATCGCCAGCACGGGATGGCCGTTGCGGCGGGCGTCGGACAGCCGCTCGACCAGCAGCCAACCGACGCCCTCGGAGAAGCCGGCGCCGTCGGCGGAGGCGGCGAACGACTTGCACCGCCCGTCCGGCGACAGGGCGCGCTGCCGGCTCGATCCGATGTAGAGGCCGGGGGTGGCCATCACGGTCACCCCGCCGGCCAGGGCCAGTTCGCACTCCCCCGCCCGCAGGGCCTGCGCGGCCAGGTGCAGCGCGACGAGGGAGGAGGAGCAGGCCGTGTCGACGGAGACGGCCGGCCCCTCCAGGCCGAGCGTGTACGACACCCGGCCGGACGCGACGGCCGCCGCCCCGCCGGTCATCGAGTGCCCCTCGTCGCCGTCGGGCGACATCATGAGCAGGGTTCCGTAGTCCTGCCCGTTGGTGCCGACGAACACCCCGGTCCGGCTGCCGCGCAGCGTGACGGGGTCGATGCCGGCCGCCTCCACCGCCTCCCAGGCGGTCTCCAGCAGCAACCGCTGCTGGGGGTCCGTGGCGAGGGCCTCCCGAGGGCTGATGCCGAAGAACGCCGGGTCGAAGTCGCCCGCGCCGTCGAGGAAACCGCCCTCCCGGGCGTACGAGGTGCCCGGGTGGTCGGGGTCCGGGTGGTAGACCCGGTCCAGGTCCCAGCCCCGGTCGTCGGGGAACGGGGTGACGGCGTCCCGGGCGTCGCGGAGCAGCTCCCACAGGTCCCGCGGGTCCCGGACGCCGCCGGGCAGCCGGCAGCTCATCGCCACGATCGCCACCGGCTCCAGTTCCTGGGACTGGGCCTCGCTGAGCCGGCGGCGGGTGTCGTGCAGGTCCGCCATGACCCGCTTGAGGTAGTCGCGGAGCTTGTCTTCATTGGCCATGGGATGCCGCTTCCTCGCAGGGGACGGGGAGAGAGCCGGAGCGGGTCAGGAGAGACCGAGGTCCCGGTCCACCATGGCGAACAGTTCGTCGTCGGTGGCGTCGTCGAGGTGCCGGCCGAGGCCGTCACCGCCGCCCTGACCGAGCCGGGAGAGCATGGCCTGGAGGCGGACGGTGGCCCGGACCCGGGCGGCCTCGTCCCGGGCCACCACGTCGAGCCCGTCGGCGATCCGGTCGAGGTCGTCGAGGAGCGCGGCCGGGGTGACCACGTCGTCCTGGGCCACCTCGGCGTACAGGTACTCGGCCAGCGTGGTCGGGGTCGGGTAGTCGAAGACCAGGGTGACCGGCAGCGCCACCCCGGTCGCGCTACCGAGGCGGTTGCGCAGCTCGACCGCGGTGACCGAGTCGAAGCCCAGCTCACGGAACGCCCGGTGCTCGTCCACCGACTCACCGGCGGCGTAGTTGAGCACGGCGGCGACCTGGCCGCGGACGAGGTCGAGCAGCACGGCCAGCCGGTCGGCCGCGGGTAGCCCGGCGAGCCCCTCCCGCAGCGACTCCGGCCCGTCGGGCAGGTCGGCGCCGGTGGCCCGTTCGGCGGCCCGGAGCCGGCGGACGTCGGGCAGGTCGCTGATCAGCGGCCCGGGGCGGGTCGCGGTGAAGGCGACGGAGAACCTTTCCCAGGCGATGTCGGCGACGGTGAGGAACGCCTCGCCGTGGTCGACGGCCTGGTGCAGGGCGGCGATCGCGGCCTCCGGGGCCATCTCCGGTACGCCGTGGCGGTGCAGCAGCTCGCCGAGCGGCCCGTCGGCCATGCCGCCACCGGCCCACGCGCCCCAGGCGATGGAGGTGCCGGTGAGGCCGAGGCCGCGCCGGTGCTGGGCGAGCGCGTCGAGGAACGCGTTGCTCGGGGCGTAGTTCCCGACGCTGGAGCTGGCCACCGAACCGGCGAACGAGGAGAACATGATGAACGCGGAGATGTCCAGGTCCAGGGTCAGCTCGTGCAGGTGCCAGGCCACGTCGACCTTGGCGGCCAGGACCCGTTCGATCTGGTCGATCCGGATGTCGTTGATCATGGCGTCGTCGAGCACCGCACTGGCGTGCACGACGGTGGTGAGCGGATGCTCGGCGGGGATCCCGTCGATCAGCGCGGCCAGGGCGTCCCGGTCGGCCGCGTCGCAGGCCACCACCTCGGCCCGCGCGCCGAGCGCGGTGAGGTCGTCGACGAGTTGCCGGGCACCGGGGGCGGCCATGCCCCGGCGGCTCACCAGGATGATGTTCGGCACGCCGCTGCGGGCCAGCCAGCGGGCCGCGTGCCCGCCGAGGGCGCCGGTGCCCCCGGTGACCAGCGCGGTGCCGGAGGGCTCCCACGGGTGCGTGGGCCGGCTGTCGCCGAGCGGAACCCGGGTGAGCCGGCGGCCGAGCAGGCCGCCGGGGCGTACCGCGATCTGGTCCTCCTCGCCCGCGGCGGTGAGGGCCGCGACGAGCAGGCCGGCGCAGCGGTCGTCGACGGCCTCGGGCAGGTCGACCAGGCCGCCCCAGCGCTGCGGCTGTTCCAGCGCGGCGACCCGGCCGAAGCCCCAGACCATCGCCTGGGTGGGTGAGCGGAGCAGGTCGGCGCGGCCGACGGAGACGGCGCCGGAGGTGACGCTCCACATCGGGGCGGACAGCCCGACGTCGCCGAGGGCCTGGAAGAGCGCGACGGTGGCGGCGAAGCCGCCGGGCACCGAGGGGTGCAGCGGGTGGATCAGCTCGTCGAAGGCGAGCAGGGACACCACCCCGGTCACCTCGGCCGGTTCGTCGCCCTCGCCGCCGCCGGCGGCGAGGGCCTCGCGCAGCAGCTTGCCGAGCAGGTCGCGGTCGGCGTCGGTGGTGCTGACCGGCACCGGGACGACGTCGGCGCCGGCGGCCGCGAACGCCTCGACGCAGGCGTCCTGCCAGGGCTCGATGATGTCGCCGGTGGGCAGCACCACGAGCCAGGTGCCGGCCATGCCCCGGTTGGCGATGCCGGTGAGCGGCTTCCAGGTGTCCTGGTAGCGCCAGCTGTCGATGTCGGACTGCCGGCGGCGTTGCCGGCGCCAGGAGGTGAGCAGCGGCAGGGCGGGGCGCAGCGCGTCGAGGGCCTGCCCGGCGGGGGTGTCCTCGGTGGCGACGACGTCGGCGAGGGCGGCCAGGTCGCCGCGTTCCACGGCCGCCCAGAAGCCGGCGTCGTTCGGGTCGGCGCCGCCCTGGAGCAGGTCCGGGTCGGGGCCGCCGCTGCCGTCCAGCCAGTACCGCTGGTGCGCGAAGGCGTAGGTGGGCAGGTCGACGGGGTCGGTCTCGGCGAGCACGGCGGTGAGGTCGACGGGCAGCCCGATGGTGTGCGCGGTGGCCAGGTTGGTGAGCAGTCGGGTGGGGTCGTCCTCGCCGCGGCGCAGGGTGCCGAGGGTGTGGCCCGTGGTGCCGGTGTCGTCCAGGATCGCGGTGACCGGCATGGTCAGCACCGGGTGCGGGCTGATCTCCACGAACGTCGTGTGACCCGCCGTGATGGCGGTGCGGACGGCCGCGTCGAACCGGACGGTCCGGCGCAGGTTGTCGTACCAGTAGTCGGCCGTCATCGCGGCCGGGTCGACCCATTCCCCGGTCAGCGTCGACACGAGACGGGTGTGCCCGGGCTGCGGCGTGACGTTCGCCAGGTCGGTACGGAGCTGTTCGGCGACCTCCCGCACGGCGGCGGAGTGCGAGGCGTAGTCCACCGGGATCAGCCGGGCGCGGATCCCGTCGGCCTGGCACGCGTCGACCAGGTCGGCGACCGCCTGCGGCGGGCCGGACACCACCACCGTGGCCGGGCCGTTGACCGCCGCGACGCCGACGCCGGGGAACCCGTCGAGGCGCTCGGTGACCGCGTCGGCGGACAGGTCGACCGAGGCCATGGTGCCGGTGCCGCGCAGCGCGGCCAGGGCGCGGGACCGCAGCGCCACGGTCCGCGCCGCGTCGTCGAGGGACAGGATGCCGGCCACGCAGGCGGCGGCGATCTCGCCCTGCGAGTGGCCGATCACCGCGTCGGGCACCACCCCGGCGGCACGCCACACGGCGGCCAGGGCCACGCCGACGGCCCAGAGCACCGGCTGGACGACCTCCACCCGGTCCAGCCACGACTCGTCCGTACCGGTCAGCACGGCGACCGGGTCGACGTCGAGATACGGCGCCAGGGCCTGCCGGCACTCGGCCAGCCGCTCGTCGAACACCGGGCAGCGGCCGACCAGGCCGGCGGCCATCCCGGCCGACTGTGCGCCCTGGCCGGGGAAGACGAAGACCGGGCCGGTGCCGGCGCCGGACGCCGTGCCGGTGACGACGTTGCCGGCCGGTTCGCCGGCGGCCAGCGCGTCCAGGCCGGCCAGCAGCTCGGGCAGGTCCGCGCCGACGACGACGGCCCGCCGGTCGAACGTGGACCGGGTGGTGGCCAGTGACCAGGCCACCGCGGCCCGGTCGATCGTCTCCCGCTCCCGCGCGTACGAGGCGAGCCGGGCGGCCTGGCCGGCGAGGGCGGCCTTCGAGCGGGCGGAGACCGGCCAGAGGGTCGGGCCGCCGGCGAGCAGCCCGGGCCG
>NZ_MUYZ01000363.1:0-6008 GCF_003013775.1 Micromonospora sp. MH33 | reverse complement strand
CCACGCGATGACCCAGCCGGTCACCGCACCCCTGAAAACCAGCTAACCAACTCTCCATCAAACCCGGGGCTTGACAGGGACGCTAGAGATCAACTATTTGGATTTTGTTCACTTTGATTTCCAAGATCACCACCGGTTGGGGTCACGTGCAGGTTGGTGCTGTCCGGTTGGGTCAGTCTACCGATGGCTGCCGCTCCTGAGGTTCGTGCGATGGGCGCGCGTAACGCGCATTCGACGGGGTCGTGAGGTTGGTGATCGCCCGTAGGCCGCGACGTACTGCCCGATCGTCATTCCACCGCGGATATTGAGGGTGACCCGCATTGTCGTACCCGTCTGGTTTTCTGCCTGGCGTGGCCGATTGGGGTGTCCTCAGCGAGACTGCTCGTCTGGTCTGGGGTAAGACGAACCGTGACCGGGGGCTGGTTTCGCTGCCGCTGTTCCGGCACCTGGCCGACAGTGCCGATGTGGCCGGGCTGTTGTGGGACGTCTGGCTGCCGGTCACGGTCCGGCAGCGCATCGCCGGGCCGCTCCCAGGCGGCGCTGGCGACGGGCGCATCCTGGTGCGTTGGCTCGCCGGCATTCATGACATCGGAAAGGCCACGCCCGCATTCACCTGGCAGGTCGCGCCCTTACGGAAGGAGATGCGGGACCACGGCTTCTCCTTTGACCGGCAGGTCGAGGCAGGCCGCCTGCGCGCGCCGCACGGGGCGGCGGGACAGATCGTTCTCGTCGATTGGCTGACCGGCCGGCACGGCTGGGATCCGTCACTGGCCGAGACCTACGCGGTGGTCGTCGGCGGCCACCACGGGGTGCCGCCGACCGATGCCGGCCTGACGCAGATCCGCGAGCGGCCGTACCTGCTCGGTGCAGGCGGGATCTGGCCTGCCGTGCAGGATGAACTACTCGGTTGGGTGACCCACCGCGTCGCTGCCGCTGAGCGGCTGCCCGCCTGGCGGGAGGTGGTCCTGCCGCAGCCGGTGCAGGTGCTGTTGACCGCGATCGTCATCGTCGCTGACTGGATTGCCAGCAACGAGGAGTTCTTCCCGTACGGCTTCCGGCAGGAGGATGCTCCCGATCGGCTTCAGCAGGCGTGGGAGGAGCTGGATCTGCCGACCCCGTGGCGGGCTGTCGATACCACCGGCCTCGATGCGGCGACGCTCTTCGCCCGACGGTTCGAGATGCCGGCCGGATCTCAGCCGTACCCGGTACAGGCCGCGGTGGTGGAGCAGGCCCGCGTGATGCCGCTACCGGGGCTGCTGATCGTCGAGGCGCCGATGGGAGAAGGCAAGACCGAGGCTGCCCTCGCGGCCGTCGAGATCCTCGCCGCGCGCAGTGGGGCGGCCGGGTGCTTCGTGGCGCTGCCCACCAGAGCGACGAGTGACGCGATGTTCAGCCGGGTGCTCGGCTGGCTGAGCCGGCTGCCGGACGCCGACCTCGGCCGGGGTGCCCGGGAAGCGGCGCTGGCCCACGGCAAGGCGATCCTCAACGACGAATACTCCCGCCTCTATCGCGGGATGCTGCCCAGCGCCATCGGGGTGGACGAGGGCGGCACGGCCACCGCCGCGCACGCTTGGCTGGCCGGGCGGAAGCGGAAGATGCTGTCGAGTTTCGTGGTCGGCACCGTCGACCAGTTGCTCTTCGCCGCGTTGCAGGCTCGTCATGTGGTGCTACGGCATCTCGGGCTGGCCGGCAAGGTAGTCGTCATCGACGAGGCCCACGCCTACGACGTCTACATGAGCCAGTATCTGGACCGCGCCCTGGAGTGGCTGGGCGCCCACGGCGTACCGGTGGTCATTCTCTCCGCGACCCTCCCGGCTCGTCGGAGGGCCGACATGATGCGGGCTTACGACGTCGGCCGGCTGGGCCGCCGCAGTGCCGCCCAACGCCGGCGGTTCCGCACGGAGATCCGCGAAGTCGCCGACGAGTACCAGGTACTCCGTGACGAGCAGCGGTATCCGCTGCTGAGCGTCTCGGGGGTGGAACGGGCACCGGCCGTCATCGGGTGCGGGGCGTCCGGCAGAAGCTTCGACGTGCGGCTGGAACGCACCGACGACGACCTGGCCGTCCTCACCGACCGGCTCCGGACCGACCTCGCCGACGGGGGGTGTGTCCTGGTCATCCGCAACACCGTTGCGCGGGTGCTGGAAACCGCCGACGAGTTGCGGAGCCAGCTTGCCCCGGGGATTCCGGTCACCGTGGCACACTCCCGTTTCATGGCCGCTGACCGTGCCGCCAAGGACACGTGGTTGCGGGACACGTTCGGCCCGCCCGAACATCTCGCCAAACTGGGGCGGGCCCGGCCTGCCTGTCATGTCGTCGTCGCCAGTCAGGTCGCCGAGCAGTCCTTAGACATCGACTTCGACCTGCTGGTGACCGATCTGGCGCCGGTTGACCTGATCCTGCAACGACTCGGCCGCCTGCATCGGCACCGGCGTTCCGGTCGCCCGGGCCGGCTGGCGCAGCCCCGGTGCCTGGTTACCGGGGTCGACTGGGCGACCGTGCCACCCACCCCGGTCCGCGGTTCGGTCAAGGTGTACCAGCACCATGCCCTGCTGCGGGCCATCGCCGTCCTGCTGCCGTATCTCGACGGCGACCGGTTCCTGTGCCTGCCGCAGGACATCGCGCCCCTGGTGCAGACCGCGTACGGCACCGGGCCGGTGGGTCCGCAGTCGTGGCAGTCCGTGTTGGCCGAGGCGGCGGTCCAAGCCGATGACCGCGCCGAGGCGGCGCGCAAACGCGCCGACACTTTCCGGGTCGGGCCAGTCCAGGCGCCGGGTGCGAGCCTGATGAGCTGGCTCGACGCCAGCGTGGGCGACAGCGAGGGCGCGGACGGCAACGAGCGGCGTGGGCGGGCACACGTCCGTGACGACGGGGCCGAGGCACTGGAGGTGCTGATCCTGGTACGCCGGGGCGAGAAGCTGGTGACCCCGCCGTGGCTCGACCGGGGCGGTGACGTCGAGGTCCCGACCGACTTCGAGCCACCTCGGGCGGTGGCCCGGACGATGCTGCGATGTGCTCTGCCGCTGCCGCAAGCGATCACCGCTAATGGGGGAATCGACCGGATCATCACCGAACTGGAGCAGCGGAACACGTTCCCGGCCTGGAAGAAAGACCGGTTGCTCGGCGGGGAACTGGTCCTTGACCTCGATGAACAGGGCCGGAGTCGACTCACCGAGTTCATCCTGTCCTACGACCAGGGCAGCGGGTTGCGGGTCGAAAAGGCCGACCGGTGAGTGACCGGCCGGCGACTGTCCGATACCTGACAATAGTCGGCGGAGTGGCCGGTTCAGGGTGGGCGCGTGTTCCGGTGCCGCCGCCCTGAACTGCCAAAACCCTGCCTACGCAGGGAGCACCGTGAATATCCGTAGCAAAAACGGATCACCCCGCAATGCAGCGGGAACGGTTAGAGTCCTCCGGCGAGCCGTCCGTAGTAAAAAGTTCGCTCATCCCGTCTCTGCTGGTCAACGCGACGGAGAATGCTCATGTCGGAACCTGCGCCCTCCTTCTGTCTGATCGGACAACCCTGGATTCCGGTACTCGATCTGGCCGGCCACCGTCGGCTGGTCTCCGTCTCCGAGTTATTCGCCCATGCGGCGCAACTGCGGGCCGTCGCCGGCGACCTGCCGACCCAGACGTCCGCGATCCTAAGACTCCTCCTCGCCATCCTGCACCGCGCAGTCGACGGCCCCGAGGACGAAGGTGCCTGGCATAGCCTGTGGCGTCAGCCTGACCTGCCGGCCGGCGACATCACCGGCTACCTCGACGAATACCGGGACCGCTTCGACCTGCTGCACCCGGTCACGCCGTTCTACCAGGTCGCCGACCTGCGTACGCAGAAGCCTAACGATGTGTTCGGCCTGCAACGGTTCATCGCCGACGTGCCGAACAACGCGCCCTACCTGACCACCCGGCTCGGGAGCGGGCTGGAGCGGCTGACCCCGGCTGAGGCCGCTGTGTGGCTGGTGCACTGCCAGGCGTACGACACCTCCGGCATCAAGTCCGGGGCGGTCGGAGACGATCGGGTCAGTGGTGGCAAGGGCTACCCGATCGGCCCAGCGGCTGGCGGCTCCCTGGGCTTGGTCTACCTCGAAGGCCGGACGCTACGCGAGACCCTGCTGCTCAACCTCGTCCCCCTCGGCAGCGCCTACCTTCAACAGGATCCTGAACGTGACTCCCCGATGTGGGAACGCGACCCGCACGGCCCGGCCGAGGAGGCCGAGCGGCACCGGGGCCCACACGGCGTCCTCAACCTCTACACCTGGCAGTCCCGGCGAATCCGGCTCTTCGGCGACCAGAACGGCATCACCGGAGCCATGATCGCCAACGGCGACCGGATCAACTGGACGAACCTGCACCGCCAGGAGCCGATGAGCGGCTGGCGGCGCAGCCCCAATCAGGAGAAGAAGCTGGGGCTCCCCACCGTCTACCTACCCAATCTGCACGACCACACCCGGGCTCTCTGGCGCGGACTGGCCGCCCTGCTGCCCACGCCCGCCGAGAAGTCAGGTGCCGAAGCCCCGGCCCGGCGCCCACCGGCGGTCAGCCAGTGGCTGGCACGGCTACGGACGAAAAGACTGATCGACGATCGGTACCGGGTCACCACCCGTGCCGTCGGTGTCGTCTACGGCAACAACATGTCGGTGGTGGACGAGATCTACCACGATGCGCTGACCATGACCGTGCAGGCATTCGACCCGGCCGGGCCGCTCACCACCACGATCGTGGACAGCGCGGCCGACGCCGAGGCCGCCGTCAAGACCCTCCGCGGGCTCGCCGCCAACCTCTGTCGGGCCGGCGGTGGACACGGCGACAAGCCCGAAGACCCGCCGGCAGCCGCCGCCGATCGGGCCGCCGAACTCGCCTACGCCGAGCTGGACGTCCTTTTCCGGCAGTGGCTGGCCAGCCTCGGCCCGACCGACGACCCCGCGCAGGCCCGCATCCAGTGGCAGACGCAGGCAAGGCGGTGTGTCTGGAGACTCGGCAACGACCTGGTCGAGTGGTCCGGACCGAAGGCATGGGCCGGCCGCTACCTCGACCAGGAGAAGAAGAAGCACTTGAGTAGTCCACTGGCCGACAGGTTCTTCCGCGACGCTCTGCGCCGGGCGCTGCCGCTGGCCACCACGATCGAGACCTCGTCCGCTCCCCAGGAGGTGCCGGCATGACGGTCACAGCCCCCGTCGACAACGACAACCGCACCGTCCGCCATGCCCGTCGCCGAGGCCCCTTCGGCGGGTACGTCGCCGCAAAGGTCGCCGGGTTGCAGGAGGCCTACCTCAAAGAGTCCAGCTACGCCGTGGCCACACTGGCCCGGCTGCGTCGCGCGGTTGGCCGGGCCCCCGCCGCCGACTTCACGATTCTGGAACAGACCCGGGTGGCGGACGACCACCTCGAGAAGGACTGGCTCAGAGACGACGAGGCGACCCACACCGAGCAGGCCATGCACGCTGCGCTCACCCTGTACGCGGTGCACCAGCAGTCGATCCGCGACCTTCCCATGCACCAGGACGGTGTCGGCCTCGGTGCGGCGGTCAGCCGACTGGCCCGACAGAGCGCCAGCGCAGAGGCCGTGCGCCGTCGCTTCGCCGCCCTCGGCACCGCCAACAGCTATGCCGCCGTCACCACCCACCTGCGCAGCCTGGTGCGGCTCCTGCGGGACAACCGGATACCCCTCGACTACGGGGTGCTTGCCGAGGACCTGGTAGCGCTACAGAAGCCGTGGGGTCCTTCCCAGGTTCGGGGCCGGTGGGGCCGCGACTTCTACCGCCAGCCCGAGCCCACAGACCTCCAAGAGACTGGCGTCACCGACCCGACCACCGACTCCACGCCCGACCCGACCGCCCCCAAGGAGTGACCATGACCCGGACCATCCTGGACGTCCACATCCTGCAGACCCTACCGCCGAGCAACGTCAACCGGGACGACTCCGGCTCTCCCAAGACCGCCACCTACGGCGGGGTCCGTCGGGCAAGGGTCTCGTCCCAGTCATGGAAGCGCGCGGTCCGGCTCGC
>NZ_MUYZ01000362.1:0-6055 GCF_003013775.1 Micromonospora sp. MH33 | reverse complement strand
ATGTCCCGGCCCCGCAGCCGCCGCACCTCCTCCTCCGGCAGCCCGACCAGCTGACGACCACCCACCGAGATCTCCCCCGAAATGGCCGCCCGCGTCGCGTTGTGCAGACCGAGGACCGCCAGCGACGTGACGCTCTTCCCCGAACCGGACTCCCCCACGATGCCCAGCGTGCGACCGCGCTCGACGGCGAACGACACCCCGTCGACGGCCTTCACCACACCGTCCTCGGTCTCGAACCGCACCCGCAGGTCCGTGACCCGCAGATAGGGGCCCTCGCCCGGGCGCGGCACCGGAAGCTCCACCATGTCGATACCTCCCGTCAGCTCAGCCGGACCCGCGGGTCGATGACCGCGTAGAGCACGTCGACCACGATGTTGGCGACCACGATGAACACCGCCGCCAGCAGCACGGTCGCCATGACCACCGGCAGGTTGAGGAACTGCACCGCCTCCACGGTGGCCTTGCCCAGCCCCTGGAGACCGAAGATGGTCTCGGTGATGAAGGTGCCGCCGAGGCTGGTGCCGATGTCCAGGCCGGCGATGGTGACGATCGGCGTGACCGCGGCGCGCAGCGCGTGCCGGGTGTGCACCTGCCGGGCGGACAGCCCCTTCGCCCGGGCGGTCCGGACGAAGTCCTCCGACAGGGTCTCCAGCATCTGGGCCCGGGCCAGCCGGGCGTAGAGCGCCGAGTTGAGGAAGCCGAGCGTCATCCAGGGCAGCAGCAGCCCCACCGCCCAGCGGGCCGGGTTCTCGGTCAACGGGGTGTAGCTGGGGAACGGCAGCAACCCGGTGGCGTAGACCAGCAGATAGAGCAGGATCAGGCCGAAGAAGTAGACCTGCATGGACGCGCCGGCCAGGGTGACCCCGATGGCGGCCCGGTCGAGGGCCGTGCCCCGGCGCAACGCCGACACCATGCCCAGCGAGATGCCCAGGGTCAGCCACAGCACCGCGCCGCCGAGGACGATGCTGAAGGTCACCGGGGCGCGCTGGACGATGATCCGGGTGACCGGCTGGTTGTTGCGGAACGAGTAGCCCAGGCAGGGCGCCGGGCAGTCCTGGCGGAAGTCCCCCTCGCCGTACGTGCGGCCGACGAAGACGCCCTTGACGAATTCCGTGTACTGGCGCGGCAGCGGCTGGTCGATGCCGAGCCGCCGCTCGACCTGGGCGATGTCCGCGGCGGTGCAGTTCTTGCCGCACATCACCTTGGCCGGACTGCTCGGCACCGCGAAGAAGAGCCCGAAGGTGACGAGGCTGATCACGGCGAGGGTCACCGCGGCGACGAGCAGCCGCCGGACGACGAATCGGAGCACGGGAGCACCTCCCCCGGTGGACGGGTGGGGGCGGTCCGGAGTGGGACCGCCCCCACGGGACGGTCACTGCTTCACGTGGATGCCGTTGAGCGAGATGATGCCGAAGGCGTCGCTGAGGAACGCGTTGCCGACCTTCGAGCCGTGCAGCTCGTAGGTGGCGTCGTAGTAGCAGGGCACGACCGGGGCGTACTCCCGCATGATCTTCTCGTCCAGGGCCATCCAGGCGGCGTCCTGCTGGGCGGCGGGCAGGTTGCGCACCCGGTCGACCTCCGCGCTGACCGACGGCTCGTTGAGGTACGAGACGTTGTTGTTGCCCTCGTCGACGATCTCCCGGCCGTCGTAGACCGGCGGGATGATGGTGGAGCCGGTCGGCCAGTCCGAGCCCCAGCCGCTGAGGTAGAGGTCGTACGGGTTGTCCTTGCGGCCGATCTCGTCGTAGTAGCTGGTGTTGTCGATGGGCTTCATGACGATGTCGAAGCCCATGTCGGTGAGGTTCTTCCGGATCGCCTCGGCCTGCTGGGTGCGCAGCTCGGTGTTGGAGTGGGCGAGCACCAGCTTCGGCTTCTTCCCGGCCAGCAGCTCGGTGACCTTCGCCCTGTCCCCGGTGACCGGGGCGTTGAACACGTCGTACTTCTGCCAGCCGGCGGTGGTCGGCGACATCAGCGTGGTGGCCGGGCTGCCCGCGGCCTGCCCGCCGAGCGCCTTGAGCGCGGCGTCCTTGTCCACGGCGTAGTTCAGCGCCCGGCGGATGGCCAGGTCGGTGACCCGCTGGGTGTTGATGCTGAGCACCCAGGTGTACTGGGTCGGGCCCTTGACCACCCGCTCGGCGACGCCGGCGGCGGTGGTCCGGGGCAGCACGGCCGGCGGCACGTCGGTCCAGCTCAGCGCGGCCTGGTCGGCCGGGGCGTCGGCGACCAGCCGCTCGGCGATCTGCGCCTGCTCCAGCCCGAAGGTGACCCGGATGGTGTTGGGGTAGGCGTTGCGGATCGGGTCCGTCTTCGGGTCCCAGTTGGGGTTGCGCTCCAGCTCCAGCGCGATGTCCCGCTCGTAGGACTTCACCTTGTACGGGCCGGACGAGAACGGCCGCAGGTCGTAGTTGGCCCGGGTGTCCTTGGCGGCCGGCACCGGGGCGGTGGTGGGCAGCGCGGCCGCGTACGGCAGGTCGCAGTGCGGCTGCGGGAAGGTGAACCGGATGGTCCGGTCGTCGGGCGTCTCGACGCCGTCCGGCGCCGCCTTCCCGCCGTCGTACGGCCCCTGGTAGGACGCGTTGTAGGCACCGCCCGGGTAGAGCCACTGCTGGATGTAGTGCGGCCCCTCGTTGAGGTTCGCGGCGAACGAGCGGGCCAGGCCGTAGGCGACGTCCTTGCTGGTCACCGTCGAGCCGTCCTCGTACTTCACCCCGTCCCGCAGGGTGAACTCCCAGACCTTGCAGTCGTTGTTGACGTCCTTGCCGGGATTGGTGGCCAGGTCGCCGACGAGCAGCAGCTTGCCGCTGCCGTCCTCCTTGTAGCCGTTGAGCGCCCGGTAGAGGAGCCCGCCGGTGACCTGCTGCACGTTGACGTAGTTCCGGGCCGGGTCGAGGTGCTCGAAGTCGGAGTTCTGCATCACGGTGAGCGTGCCGCCGGCCTTGGCGCCGTCGACCGCCTTCGCGGGCCCCTGGTTGTCGGCCGCCTCGTAGGAGATGGAACCGGTCTGGGTCTTGGCCTTCCCGTCGCCGCCGCCTCCGCCGTCGGTGGTGGGGCTGCAACCGGCGGCGACGAGCGCCGCCGCGGAGAGGACACCGGTCAGTGTCCGGGTTCGTGCGCGCACGGGTGTGCTCCCTTCCCGCCCGGCGGCCCCCGCCGGCCGGGCGTGTCGATGGCCGTGGGGTTACCGGGTGGACCGGGGATCCAGCGAGTCGCGCAGCGCGTCACCGAAGAGGTTGAACGCCAGGACCAGCAGGAAGATCGCCAACCCGGGGAACAGGGTGTACCAGGGGTCGCTCGCGACGTAGCCGATGCTGTTGTAGATCATGCGGCCGAGGTCGGGCGTGGGTTCGGTGACGCCGATGTTGACGAAGGCCAGCGCCGCCTCGATGGCGATGAACTGCGGCACGTTGAGCGAGACGGTGACCAGGATCGGCGCCCAGATGTTCGGCAGCAGTTGCCGGAACAGCAGGTGCCCGGTCCCCGCGCCGGCGGCCCGGGCGGCCTCGACGAACTCCCGCTCACGCAGCGAGATCACCTGGCCGCGGACCAGCCGCGCGGTGTAGGTCCAGCTGAACAGGCCGAAGGTGGCGATGATCAGGGCGACCCGGAAGGCCGGCGGCGGCGCCTCCCGTTCGGTGTAGAAGCGGTCCTGGAGGATCGGGATCACGGCGAGGGCGAAAATGAGGAACGGAAACGCCAGGGTGAGGTCGATCAACCAGTTGACCGCGCTGTCCAGCCAGCCCCGCGCCCAGCCGGCCAGCACGCCGACCGCGACCCCGATGAACGACGCCAGCAGGGCCGAGGCGAAGGCGATGAACAATGACGTGCGCAGGCCGTACACCAACTGGAGCAGGATGTCCCGCCCGCTGCCGGGTTCGAGCCCGAGCCAGTGGTCGGCGCTGATGCCGCCGGCGTAGCCGATCGGCATTCCGAAATCGTTGAGCCGGCCGACGAACTTGTCGGTGGGGTCGATTCCGGTGAGCCGGCCGAGCAGCGGCGCGCCGAGCGCCACGAGGCCGGCGACGGCCAGCGTCAGGGCACTGACCCGGGCCGTCCGGTCCCGCTTGAGACGTAGCCAGGCAAGTTGGTTGGGCGATCGGCCGAGGATCTCCCGGCGGTCGGCGCCGGGCGGGGTGGTGGTGCTGACGGCCGGGTCCGGCACGGCCGGATCGCCGGGTGCGGTCAACGACGGTGGGTGGGACAGGTCGCTCATGAGGAGTCCTCCCGACGGCGACGAAAAACGTCCTGCCACTCGACGGTAAACCGCAATGGAACAGCACTTCGAATCGTTACGGTAACGACCGGATCGGTTGTCAGGAATTGACAACGATACGGTTTACGGAAAGCATCGTCGCAATAACGGCCGACTTCGGTTGTCATCCGTTCGGCCATTGGCGCGACAGTTCCGCAATGGGTTTCCGCAGGGTCCGATCCCGGTTGTCAACCGATCGGACATTTCCCGGCGCCGATGTCATGTCCGCCGTCCAGGGACGCTGGGGGTGTGCCTCGGCACCGACGTGCTGTTCGACTTCTGAGCCGAAGCGGGCGGCGCCCGCCGTGCGCGGACGCCGCGCCCCGCTCAGCGGGTCATCGAGATCGAGGCCCGGCCGATGTACGCGACCTGCGCCGCGAAGGTCACCAGCGCGACCGGCACGCCCACCAGCACGGCCGGGCCGGTCGACAGGCCGGCCAGCCCGGCCAGCAGGGCGGCGCCGAGGCCGAGCAGCAGCGCGTTGACCGCGCCGACCAGCGCGGCGGCGGTCAGCAGCAGCTGCCACCGGCCGGGCCGGGCGCCCACCGCCGTCCAGGCGGACCGCGTCTCGCCCCCGGGCGTCGCCGCGTCGGCGAAGAAGTCCTGACCGCCGGCGAGCCGCTGGTGGTACCAGGCCCGGATCCGCTGCATCCGTTGCAGGTCCAGGGAGTTCTCCACCATGTTCTGCACCAGCCGGCCGAAGGTGAGCAGCCCGGTGACCACGAGGGTGGGCAGCACCGCGCCCAGGTACGGCCGGACCAGCGGGCCGTTGCCGGAGACGAAGCCCAGCCCGATGAGCGCGGCGGAGAGCAGCGACAGGAAGACCGTGGTCCGGCCCACCGACTCGGCCACCGTGGCGCTGCGGCCGGTCTGGAGCACGAAGTGCTCGGTGGTGAGGGCGGTGAGCAGGGCCTGCTCCCGCGCGTCGTCGTCCATCCCTCCGCCCTCCGGTGCCGGTCACCGCCACCATACGGAGAGCCACCGCGCCGCCGGGCCGGAACCGGGCGGCCCCGTCACACTCCCGCGCCCCGCCGGCCGTTCCGGGCGGCCGGGGCGGAGAATGGCCGCGGGCGCGACGGTCGCGGCCGGCGGTGACGGGCAGGAGGCCGGGGGCGTGTCCGAGGCGGAGGACCAGCGGCGCGGTGATCGCCGGCCCGAGGATCGTCAGCACGGCGAAGCCCGCCGGGCCGCCGGCGGCGTCCGGGAGCTGCGCGCCGACTGCGCTCGCTGCTTCGGGATCTGCTGCGTGGCACCGGCATTCGCCGCCTCCGCCGACTTCGCGGTCGACAAGCCCGCCGGGCAGCCCTGCCCGAACCTGCGCGCCGACTCCCGCTGCGGCATCCACCGCGACCTGCGGCAGCGCGGCTTCCCCGGCTGCACCGTGTTCGACTGCTTCGGCGCCGGCCAGCACGTCGCGCAGGGCACCTTCGGCGGGCGCGACTGGCGGGCCGACCCGGCGACCGCGCGGCGGATGTTCGACACCTTCGCGGTCATGCGACCGCTGCACGAGCTGCTCTGGTATCTGACCGAGGCCCTGGCGCTGACCCCGGCCGGCCCGCTGCGGGACGAGTTGGCCGCCGCCCTCACCGAGACCGGCCGGCTCACCGACGGCACCCCGGAGGAACTGCTCGCCGTCGACGTCGCCGCGCAGCGGGACCGGGTCAACCGGCTGCTGTCCCGGGCCGGCGAGCAGGCGCGCGCCGGTCGGGCCGGCGTGGACCGGCGCGGCGCGGTGCTGATCGGCGTGGACCTGCGCCGGGCCGGGCTGGCCGGCGCGAACCTGCGCGGGGCCTGCCTCATCGGCGC
>NZ_MUYZ01000361.1:0-6082 GCF_003013775.1 Micromonospora sp. MH33 | reverse complement strand
CCGGACCCGGCCGTGGCCCGGGCCCTGGCCACCGCACGGTCCCACCTGCGGCACCGCGCCGTGCTGCTGGCCGCCGACCGGGACACCCACCTGGCCGGGCTGCGGGCGCTGGCCGCCGGGCAGAGCCACCCCGCCCTGCACCGGGACGTCGCCGCGCCCGGCGGCACCCTCGCCGTGCTCTTCTCCGGGCAGGGCGCGCAGCACCCCGGGATGGGCCGCGAGCTGTACCAGGCGTTCCCCGCCTTCGCCGAGGCCCTCGACGAGGTCTGCCAGCACCTCGACGCGCACCTGCCCCGGCCGCTGAAGAGCGTGCTGTTTGCCGCCGAGGGCAGCGCCGAGGCCGACCTGCTGGACCAGACCGTCTTCACCCAGGCCGCGCTCTTCGCCGTCGAGGTGGCGCTGCACCGGCTCCTGGCGGGCTGGGGCGTCCGCCCCGACCTGGTCGCCGGGCACTCCGTCGGCGAGATCACCGCCGCGCACGTCGCCGGGGTGCTCAGCCTTCCGGACGCCTGCACCCTGGTCGGCAACCGGGGCCGGCTCATGCAGGCCCTGCCGGCCGGCGGCGGGATGCTCGCCGTCGCCGCCGGCGAGACCGAGGTGGCCGACGCCCTCACCCCGTACGCGGACCGGGCGGCCGTGGCCGCCGTGAACGGGCGGGCCGCCGTGGTGGTGTCCGGCGCCGACGACGCGCTGGCCGCACTGGCCGAGCACTTCACCGCCCTCGGCGTACGTACCAAGCGGCTCACCGTCAGCCACGCGTTCCACAGCCCGCTGATGGAGCCGATGCTCGCCGAGTTCGCCGCCGTCGCCGCCGGCCTCGACTACGCCCCGCCGGCCGTGCCGCTGGTGTCCAACCTGACCGGCCGGGTCGCCGACCCGGAGCTGATCTGCACCCCCGACTACTGGGTGCGGCACGTGCGGGAGGCGGTGCGCTTCGCCGACACCGTCACCCACCTGCACGACCTCGGGGTGAGCGCCCTGTTGGAGGTCGGCCCTGACAGCGTGCTCACCGCCCTGGCGGCCGACGCGCTGCCGGCGGGCGGCCCGCTGGTCACCGGGGTGCAGCGCCCCGGCCTCGGCGAGGCCGCCGCGCTGCTCGGCGCGCTCACCCTGGCCCGCGAGGCGATGCCCGCGCCCCGCTGACGGCGCCGGCGGGTCCGCGGTGGGCGTCCGGGTCGGCTCCCGCGTCCAGCCCGCCGGCCCTGCGGAACGTCAGGCGGGGCGGTGGGCCCGCAGCATCAACGAGACGCCGGGCAGCGTCCGTACCGGCAGGTACCGCTCGGCGGTGATGACCGTGCGCAGCCCGATGTTGACCAGCGGGTGCAGGTCGTCCAGGTCGCTGCCGGTGGACCTCCTGCGCCGCCAGGCGGCGACCGGGCGGAGCAGCACGTTCCAGCTCCACAGCTCGTCGGGCACCAGACCGGCCTTCGCCACCACGGCCCGCAGCCCGGCGCGGTCGTAGCGGCGCACGTGCCCGACCGCCACGTCGTGCGCCGACCAGAGCCGCATGTCGGCCGGCACGGCGATCAGCGCCGTCCCACCGGGGCGCAGCACCCGCCGGATCTCGGCGGCCGCGAGGTGGTCCTCGTCGAAGTGCTCCAGGATGTCGAAGGCGACCACCAGGTCCAGGCCGGCCGAGGGGACCGGCAGGTGCCGGGCGTCGGCCCGGATCACGTCCAGGCCCCGCTCCCGGGCCACCCCGGCGCCCTCCGCGCTGTACTCCAGGGCGAGCGGTCGCCAGCCGTGCGCCCGCAGCACCCGGGTGTTCCCGCCGCCGGCCGCGCCGACGTCCAGCGCCCGGCCGGGGCGGGTGCCGGCCGCGGCCAACCGGCGCAGCGCCCGGCCCAGCAGGACCCGCCGCTCCCGGTACCACCAGTGGGTGTCCTCCAGCGCGGCGAGCTTGCGGATCTCGGTCGCTTCCACGCGCGGTGCTCCTCGACGGCTCGGCGGCCCTCACCCTAACGGCCTCCGGCGGGCCGGACCGGGCCGCCGGCAGAGCCGGGTGCGGCCCGGCGCGGGCGCTGGCAGGGCGCTGAGACGCGGTCCGGGCCCGCGTCCTGCTGGGGACGCGGGCCCGGACCGGGTACGCCGTGCTCAGGGCCGGGTGAAGACCAGGGCCACGTTGTGCCCCCCGAAACCGAACGCGTTGTTCAGTGCCGCGGGGATCTCCAGGTGGCGCGCCTTGTGCGCGGCCACCTCCAGGGAGAGTCCCTCGTCCGGGTCGTCCAGGTTGATCGTCGGGGGTACGACCCCGTCCCGGATGGCCAGGATGGTGGCGATCGACTCCAGCGCGCCGGCCGCGCCGAGCAGGTGCCCGGTCATCGACTTGGTGGCCGTCAGCAGGGGGTGGTCGCCCACCGCCTTGTGCAGCGCGCCGATCTCCAGCATGTCGCCGACCGGCGTGGAGGTGGCGTGCGCGTTGACGTGCCGGATGTCCGTCTTCGCGACGTCCGCGTCGGCGACCGCCTTGGCGATGGCCCGGATGGCGCCCTCGCCCTCGGCGTGCGGCTGCACGATGTCGTACGCGTCCGAGGTGATCCCGGCGCCGGCGAGGCGCGCGTACACCCGGGCGCCGCGGGCGGCGGCGTGCTCGGCGCGCTCCAGGACCACCACGCCCGAGCCCTCACCGAGCACGAAGCCGTCGCGGCCCTTGTCCCACGGGCGGGACGCCTTCTCCGGCTCGTCGTTGCGGGTCGACATGGCCCGCATCGAGGCGAATCCGGCGATCGGCAGGGGGTGGATGACCGCCTCGGTGCCGCCGGCCACCACCACGTCGGCCCGGCCGGAGCGGATGATGTCCAGCCCCAGCGCGATCGCCTCCGCGCCGGTCGCGCAGGCGCTGGCCACCGAGTGCACACCGGCCTTGGCGCCGAGTTCCAGACCGACCCAGGCGGCCGGACCGTTCGGCATCAGCATCGGCACGGTGTGCGGGGAGACCCGCCGCGGGCCGGACGCCTCCAGGATGTCGTCCTGGGCGAGCAGGGTGGTGGCGCCGCCGATGCCGGAGCCGATGCTGACCGCCAGCCGCTCCGGGTCGAGCCCGGAGTCGGCGAGGGCGGCGTCCGCCCAGGCCTGCTGCGCCGCCACGATGGCGATCGCCTCGGACCGGTCGAGCCGGCGCAGCTTGACCCGGTCCAGCACCGTCGACGGGTCGACAGCGAGCTGCGCGGCGATCCGGACGGGCAGTTGCGCGGCCCACTCCTGGGTGAGCGCACTCACCCCGGAGCGACCCGCGAGCATGGCGTCCCAGGTCGACGCGACGTCCCCGCCGAGCGGGGTCGTCGCGCCGAGCCCGGTGACGACGACGTCGGGACGACTCATGATCAGGACTGCGCCTCGATGTAGCTGACGGCGTCGCCGACGGTCTTGAGGTTCTGCACCTCGTTGTCCGGGATCTTGACGCCGAACTTCTCCTCGGCCGCCACCACGACCTCCACCATGGAGAGCGAGTCGACGTCGAGGTCGTCGGTGAAGGACTTCCCCTCGGCCACGTCGTCCGGGTTCACCCCGGCAACCTCTTCGAGGATCTCGGCGAGGCCGGCGGTGATCTCGTCACGGGTCATTGCGGTTGGTTCCTCTCATCGGGGGTTCACTCGACGGTCGGCGACGCCGGCCGTCACACCTCGGCGCGCTCGCGCCCGAGGGGGTCTTCAGGGGCAGCGGACGACCTGACCGGCGTAGGTCAGGCCGCCGCCGAAGCCGAACAGCAGCACCGGGGCGCCCGCGGGCACCTCGCGCCGCTCGACCAGCTTCGACAGGGCCAGCGGCACGCTCGCCGCCGAGGTGTTGCCGGACTCGACGATGTCCTTCGCGATGATCGCGTTCGGGATGTTGAGCCGCTTGGCGATGCCGTCGATG
This sequence comes from Micromonospora sp. MH33, assembly GCF_003013775.1. Lineage (NCBI taxonomy): Bacteria > Bacillati > Actinomycetota > Actinomycetes > Micromonosporales > Micromonosporaceae > Micromonospora > Micromonospora sp. MH33. Next base: position 2,224 of record NZ_MUYZ01000361.1, on the reverse strand, counting down.
ATCCGGCCGTTGGCCTGGTGCGGCACGAACGCGGCCAGCTCCGACGGGTCCACCCCGGCCTTCTCGCAGGCCTGGAGCGCGAGCGGGGCCAGCGCCGTGGTGGCCCAGCGGAAGACCGCCTGCCCCTCCTGCGCGATGTACGGCCGCCAGCCCTCGATCCGGACCGCGTCACTCTTCTCCGGCACCGAACCCCACACCACCGGGCCCACCCCGGCCGGCTCACCCTCGGCGGCCGCGGTGACCACGGCCGCGCCGGCGCCGTCGGCGAAGATGATGCAGGTCGAGCGGTCGGTCCAGTCGGTGAAGTCGGAGAGCTTCTCCGCGCCGATGACGATCGCGTTGCGCGCCGCCCCGGCCTGGATGGCGTGGTCCACCGTGCCGAGGGCGTACGCGAAGCCCGAGCAGGCGGTGTTGATGTCGTACGCGCCCGGCGCGCTGATGCCCAGCTTGGCCGCGACCCGGCAGGCCACGTTCGGGCTGCGGTCCACCGAGGTGCAGGTGGCCACCACGACGAGGTCGATGTCGGCGGCCGTGAGGCCCGAGTTGGCCAGCGCCTTGCCGGCGGCGGCGGTGGCCATGTCGGCGACCGTCTCGTCCCCGGCGATCCGCCGGGTGACGATGCCGACCCGGTCCCGGATCCACTCGTCGTTGGTGTCGACCATCTGGGCGAGGTCGTCGTTGGTGATCACGCGGGAGGGCTGGTAGTGCCCCATCGCGACGATCCGGCTGCCGGCCATCAGTGTCTACCTTCCGTTCGCGACTGCGGGACCCGCAGGATCGGCTCGTTCCTCGCGCTCATGCCTGCTGCCCGCCACTGTGCCGGTCGACCAGGTCCCGCGCTGCGGGCAGGTCGTCGGGGGTGTTCAGGGTGACGATCTCCGGCGCGCCCTCGCCCTTGAGTTCGCGCTTGACCAGGCCGGCCAGGGTGCCGGCCGGCGGCAGCTCGATCACGCCGGTGACGCCGAGGTCGGCCAGCGTGCGCATGCACAGGTCCCAGCGGACCGGGGCGGTGACCTGGCGGACCAGCCGCTGCACCATCTCCCGGCCGTCGGCGACCGCGCCGCCGTCCAGGTTGGAGAGCAGGATCCGGGCCGGGTCGGCCGGGGTGATGCCGGCGGCCACCTCGGCCAGCGCGGCCTCGGCCGGGGCCATGTACGGCGTGTGGAAGGCCCCGGCCACCTTGAGCATGATCACCCGGGCCCGGGTCGGCGGCTCGGCGGCCAGCTTCTCCAGGCCGGTCACCGCGCCGGCGGCGACGATCTGGCCGGCGCCGTTGCGGTTGGCCGGGTACAGCCCGTGCGCGTCGAGGGCGGCGAGCACCTCGTCCGGGTCGCCGCCGAGCACGGCGGCCATCCCGGTCGGCTCCAGCGCGCAGGCGGCGGCCATCTCCCGGCCGCGTACGCCGGCGAGGGTCACGGCCGCCTCGGCGGGGAGCACCCCGGCCAGGGCCGCGGCGCCCAGTTCGCCGACGCTGTGGCCGGCGACCACCGCGACGTCCTGCATGGCCAGGTGCTCGCCGGCGAGCAGCGCGGCCGCGACCAGCAGCGGCTGGGTGCGCGCGGTGTCCTTGATCTCGTCCGCGTCGGCCTCGGTGCCGAGGTGCAGCAGGTCGACCCCGGCCAGCGCCGACCACGAGCGCAGGCGCTCCGCCGCACCGGGCAGGTCGAGCCAGGGAGTCAGGAAACCGGGCTTCTGGGAACCCTGTCCGGGTGAGAGTACGGCGAGCACGTCTACGACTCTGACGGATACTCGCGGGTCGCGCTGTAACGCACGGCACCAAACCGCACTAGAAGCTTTGGAGGATACCTACAAAGATCGGCGCCGATCATCACCTGTCTGCGGCGTTTTGTTAGCCCCTGGGGCGGATGTCTGGCTCGGGACCGGTGCGACGCCCGGGACCACGGGGTCGAGCCGGCCGACCGTCAAGGCCACCTGCAGGGTGAACGCGTCCCGTGGCGTGAGCGGGGAGAAGCCGGCCACCTCGGCGACCCGCTTGAGCCGGTAACGCACCGTGTTCGGGTGCACGAAGAGCGCCCGGGCCGCGCTCTCCAGCGTGCCGCCGGCCGCGAAGAACGCGTCCAGGGTCTCCAGCAGCTCGCCGCCGGCCCGGGCGAGGGGCGCGTACACGTCGTGGCGCAGCCGCCGGCGGGCCTCGGCGTCCCCGGCCAGGGCCCGCTCGGGCAGCAGGTCGGCGGCGGGGACCGGGCGGGGCGCGGTCGGCCAG
>NZ_MUYZ01000360.1:0-6108 GCF_003013775.1 Micromonospora sp. MH33 | reverse complement strand
TGGGCCGGCGCGCCGATCAGGGCCAGCGTCGCCGGCACCGCGACCCACCAGCGGGCGCGCACCCGGGACAGCGCGGCCGCGGCCAGCGTCGCCCAGGCCGGCAGCGTGAAGAGCAGGCTCGACGGTGACCAGACCGGCATCGCCTGCGCCACGAGCAGCAGGCCGAGCGGCGGCACGACCGCCCACGCGGTGCAGACCGCCGCGGGGTGCCGCAGCGGGAGGCTGAACAGCGCCAGCCCGAGCAGCACCGCACCCAGCGCGGCGACGCCGAACAACTCCCCGGGGGTCGCGGCGAGGGCCGACAGGTCCGGGCGGGCCGCCGGCGCGATCTGCCCGCCGGCGCGTACCCCGGACCAGAGCAGCACGGCGGCGGGAAGCGTGCCGAGGGTCGCGGCGGCCAGCCACCGACCGGTCGCCCCGCGCCGGAAGGCGAGCACGACCCAGCCGTGCCCGACCAGCAGGAGGAGCGCCACGGCGTGGCACAGGCCCAGCAGGACCACGGCACCGGCGTACGGGGCGAGGCGGCGCGGGCTCGGCCGGTCCAGGGCGGGCAGCAGGAACCAGGTGGCGAGCACCGCGGCGAACAGGGCGAGCGCGTACGGCTGGGCCTCCTGGGCGTACCGGGTGACGCTCGGCAGCAGCGCGAAGATCACCCCGGCCAGCACCCCCGTGCCCGGCGCGAACATCCGGGCGGCCAGCGCGCCGACGAGCGCCGCGGCCGCCGTCACGGCCAGCAGGGACGGTACGCGCAGCGCCAGGTCGGAGGCGCCGAACGCCGCCGCCCAGGCGCGCATGAGCAGGTGGTACGGCACGAGCGTGACGTCGCCGCCGGGCAGCCCGTCGGGCCAGGGGGCGGTGGCGGCCCGCCAGGTCGCCAGCTCCGCCAGGCGCAGGCCGGGTGTGCCGGCCCCCACGAGGCCGAGCGCCCCGGTCAGCAGCGCCGGCAGCAGCCATGCGGCGACCGAGGCCCAGCCGTGCTGGGGCGCGACGCCGGATGGGCGTGGGCGCGACGGGTCCGGCCGCACGGCGCGGCCGGCTCCGGGAGTCCCGGTTCGACGACTGGATGACACCGACGAGCTTAGTGAGTCAGCCCGACATAACGCTCATATACGACGAAAAGGACGGGCCCGCTACCCGCACGGGGGAGGCACCCGGAACGGTCAGGTCAGCGGCGACGGGGACTCGAACGGCGGCTACGACGCCGCCCGGGGCCTGCGCAGCTTCGTCGCTGGTATGGGCGGGGCCAGCCACGTGCGGGCGGGTCCGCGCAGCCACCGGTTCCGGGGCTGCGCGGGCCCGCCTCCGGATGGAAGGATGACCGGGTGTCATCGCTCGCGGTACCACACGTGACCTTCCTCGGTGGGCACCCGCGTCGCACGGGCGAAACGACAGGGCTGACGGCCGTCCTCGACCGCTCCGGCATCGACCTGCGCCGGCCGATCCGGCGGTTCCTGCGCCTGCCCTGGCCCACCCTGCGCGGGCTGGACATCCGCACCCCGAGCCTGCTCGCCATGGCGCTCGACGGTTACGGCCTGCGTTCCGACGGTGCCCACGTCGACCTGCACCTGGACCACGGGGTGTGCCGGCTGCACGTCTCCGGCACGCCGGCGCCGGAGCTGCGGGAACGGCTCGCGGCCTGGGCGGCGGAGGAGGCGGGGCCACCCGAGCCGCTGCCCGCCGTGCCCCCACCCCCGCCACGCCAGGTGCGCGGTCCGGTCGACGCGGCCCGGATGTCGCTCGACATCTGGCGGGCCTCCGGCGTCGGCCGGGAGTCCGTCCCCGACCGGGGCACCCTGGCCTACCGGCTCAGCGTGGCCGAGGACCATCGCCTCTGTGGCCGGTTCACCGAGGCCGTCGCCCTGCTCGAACCCCTGGCCGCCGGGGCGGCGGCGGCGTTCGGGCCGCTCCACACCGACGCCCTGACCGTCCGCAACGCGCTCGGTCAGGCCTACCTGGCCGCCGGGCAGGTCGACGACGGGTTGGACGTGCTGCGGGAGGCGGTGACCGCCGCCGAGCACGGGCAGGGCGCCGACGGCGACCTCACCCTCGTCATCCGCAACAACCTGGCGGCCGGCTACCAGCAGGCCGGCCAGTACGCGCAGGCCATCGAGCTGCACGAACAGAACATCCGGCACAGCGCGCGCAGGCACGGGCAGCTGAGCCGACAGACGGTCGGCCGGCGCAACAACCTGGCCGCCACCCTGGCGCTGGCCGGCTACCGGTGGCGGGCGATCACGCTCTACTGGGAGGTCCTCGACGCGCTGCCGGCCGGCGCCCGCGACGACACCCTGGCGGTCACCGCCCGACAGAACCTCGCCATCCTGCACAACCCGACGTGGCGACCGTGACCGGTCAGGGCAGGGGCGACGGGTGCTCGGCTGACCCGGCCCGACGCGCGCGCGGCACCACGTCGTCCTTGCGGACGATGGCGGTGACCTGCTCGCCGATCTCGCGGGTGAGCCGGTCCGGGCACGGCAGTCCGAGCTGGACCGCCAGGTCCCGGCCGTACAGGTCGACGGCGGCCTCGGCCAGCTCGGCGTAGGTCGCCACGGCCAGGCGGGCGCGGTAGCGCGCGGTGGGCAGCGCCACCAGGCCGATCACCAGGGCCGGCCACCAGAACACCCCGAGAACGGCGTACAGCAGGCCCCAGCCGACCAGCCGGGCGGCCGCCCCGCACCGGTCCTGCGCGGCCGCCAGTTCGCCCCGCGCTTCGTCCGGGAGCAGCAACCACAGGCGCGGCCACCCGCTCGCCAGGTCGATGCCGTAGCCACGGTGCACCCGGACATCGGTCGCGTGCAGCCGGTCACCGATCCAGGTGGGCCGCGCCGGCTCCACCAGACAGATCGCCGACCGGGAGGCGATGGCCCGGCGCGTCCGGTCGCGGAGAGCGGCGTCGCCGGGGTCCGCGAGCAGCGCCCGTTCGGCGGCCAGCGCGGCTGCGTCCGCCCGCTCCCACCGGCGGCGGCGCCGGGCGGCGAGCCGGCCCAGCAGCGGCCCGGACCCGGTCCGGCTCCACGTCCAGGAGACGAGCACGCCCACCGACTGCGCGACGAGCCCGGCCGCCGCCGCGCCGAGCAGGAACGCGACCGCGCCGATCAGCAGGCCGGCTCCCGATCCACCGGCCGGCCCGGTGGCCAGCCCGTCCCACCAGGCCGCCAGGGCGCGCTGGTCCACCGCGTGCCGCTGGCCCAGAACCTGGGCCAGGACCACCGCGGCGGCGAACAGCGCACCCGGCAGCAGCAGCGCCGCCGTCCACCGGGTCACCAGCTGCTTGCCGAGCTCGGCGAGGAGGGCGCTCACAACACGATCCGGCGCTGCCCGAACGGCACACCGGTCAAGCCGCACACCGGCCGGTCACCGTCGCCCTCCGGGACCGCGCGCGGACACGGCAGCGGGCTCGGGCAGCCCCAGGCGACGACCGTGGGATGCCCGCCCCCGCCGAGCCACGCTTCGAACCCGCGTACGCCGGTGGTCAGCCCGTCGATGCCGTGACGGGCGAAGGCGTCGTCGAGCCGGTCGAGATCCTCCTCCAGGCGGTGGTCCAGGCAGCCCTGGGCGACGGCGACGGCGATCCGGTCGAGCACGTCGGCGACGCCGTACCGATCGGCGTGCTGGCGCAACTGCTCACCGGCGGCCTGCCGGCACAGCCGGCCGACGCGCTCCGCGACGAGTTCCAATGCTGCTGCTTCCTACTTGTTGCTCATTGCTGAGCGGTTCGGATAATTCGCTCTCCGTCCGGCGGTGACCGGGCTGGAGTCCTGGACCGGCAGTCTGGTCCGGTGGCGATCGGTCCTGTCCCCGGTTGGCTTCCGATGCCACAGTAGCGACCCGGGCAGGCCGCCACCGTCCCCAAAGGCGTGTCGGGCACCGGCTTCCGCCCACGGGCCGGGGCGGGCAGGATGGGCACCGGAGATCGCAGGCCGACGCGGGGATCGAGTGGCGATGTCGAGACGGACCACCAGTGCCGCCATACGGCGGGTCACGGCGGTGCTCGCCGAATACGAGCGCACCGGTGACCCGTCCGTCCTCACCGGACCCGATCTGTCGGTCGACGCGCACCTCCTCGCCGCCGCAGCCGGTGACCGCGGCGCCGGTCGGGCGGCCGCGCGGGAGCTGGCCCGACTCCACTGGTACCGCTACCTCGACCTGCCCGGGTTGGACGGCCTGCGGGAGCGCCGTGCGGCCGTCACGCTGTTCCGGCAGGGGTGCCGCGACGACCCGGACCTGGTGCCGGAGCAGATCCGGGACGAGCACCCGGAGACCGGCCGGCCCAATGCGCCACGCCTGTCCGACGTCCTGCTCAGCCCGCAGCAGGCCGACCGAATCGCGGGACTCCGGCAGCGGCACCGGGCGGGTTCCGGCAAGGCCCTGCGGATGCTCGTCACGCTGTATCGGGAATGGTTGCCGTCCCTGGCCCGCGAGCGCGACGAGGGGGCCGTCCTGCTCCGTGCCGCGCTGCTGACCGACCTTGCCGAGGCGCTGGCGACGCTGGCCGAGGACGGCGGGGACGGCCGGACCTACGACGAGGCGCTGGACGCCCTGACGCAGGCCCTGGGCAGCACCTCCGCCCGCGACCCGCACCGGCTGCACCGGCTGCTCCGCCGCGGCCACCTGTTCGCGCTCTACTTCGACCGGGGCGCCGGCCCGCGGGCCCTGGAACTGGCCGTCGGCGACTACCGCCGGGCCGCCCAGTTGGCCTGGAGGCGCCACCCCACCGATCCTCGGGTGGTGACGTGGTTCGGCGCGGCGCTGTGCCGACTGCACGACATTCCGGAGCAGGCGTCGGTGGAGCTCCTGCTCGAGGCGACCGCCGCCTGGCGCGACGCCGTCCTCACCACGTCGCCGGACCACCCGGAGGCGGCGCCGGCCCTGGAGCGGCTGAACACCGTCGTCAACCTGCTGGCCCGCGAGATCGGCGCGGATCCGGCCGGCACGATCGTCGCCGCGGCCGACCAGCCGGCGGTGCTCGACCGGCTGCTGCGGGAGGCCGAGGAACTGGCCGATCGCGTCGCGGTGGACGCCGCGCCGCCGGCGCTGGCCGAGCAATACGAGGCGGCCGCCGTGCTGGCCGCCGCGGTGCCCGGCTTCCATCCGGGGCGGACGCGGGCCCTGCTCCTGCTCGGCGAGGCGGAGCTGGCCCGCTGGGAACACGGCGGGGAGTTGGCGGGGGCGGGGCGGGCGGCGTCCTGGGCGCAGCTCGCCCTGGACGCCGCCGGGCCGGGGCACCCGCTGCGGCGGCAAGCACTCAACCTGCTGGCGGGCGCGGCCGCCCGGGCGGGGGTGCACGGGCAGGTCGAGCATCTGGTCGAGGTCGCCGTCTCCGCCGCGCGCGCGGCGCTGGACCTGGCCGACGGGCCGGACACGCGTCCGCAGCAGCTCGTGGTCCTCGCCGGCACCCTGTCCGACGCCGGCTGGCTCGCCAAGGATCCGGAGCTGGTGGACGAGGCGCTGCGCCACCAGCGGGAGGCGCTGGAGCAGACACCCGCGCACCACGAGTCGTACCCGCTGCGGCTGATGCGGCTCGCCGACATCCTGTCCCGCCGGGCGGCGCTGGCACCGGACGACACACTGCTCGCCGAGGCCGTGGAGACCAGCCGGCGCGCCGCCGAGGCGCTGCCCGGTGACGACTCCCGCCGGGTCGGGTTCCTGTACAACCAGGCGAGCAGCCTGGCCCTCCTCGCGGTGCGCCGGGCCGACGAGGCCGGCCTGCTGGCGGCCGAACGCACGTTCCGCGACGCGCTCGCCCTGCTGCCGCCGGAGCACCCGGACCAGGCCCGCATCGGCAGCTCGATCGCGGACACCCAATACCAGCGGTACCTGCTGGGCGGTGACCGCGACGTGCTGGCCGACGCCGTGCGGCTGGCCCGGCAGGCGGTGACGCAGACCCCGACCGGGCACCACTGGTGGTCGCTGCGGGCAGGGCTGCTCGCCCGGGCCGCGGCCGCGCTGGCCCGGGCGGGCGGCCCGGACGCCGACCAGGCGAGGACCGAGGCCATCGCGACGTACGCCGCCATCGCCGCGTCGTCCGGGGTGGACCCGGAGACCGCGATCGACGCGGAACGCCAGCAGGCCGAGCTGGCCCGGGAGGCCGGCGACCCGGCGGCCCGG
>NZ_MUYZ01000036.1:0-35582 GCF_003013775.1 Micromonospora sp. MH33 | reverse complement strand
GGCCCGCCCCGGCGGCAGCGCGGCGAGGAGCAGGGCGGCCAGGGCCGCGGCGAGCCAGCGGCGCCAGCGCCGCCGCCGTCGTGCCGGCGCGGCCAGCCGGGCGCGTACCCGGCCGCGCACGTCGGGGACGTCGGGAGTCTCCAGCCAGGTGGCGAGGACGCGCAGCTCGCGTTCGAGGTCATCCACGGCGCACCTCCTCGCGGTCGAGCAGGCCGCGGAGCTTGGCCAGCGCCCGGTACGTCCGTGACTTCACCGTGCCCCTGGGCCAGCCGAGTGTCGTCACGGTCTCCTCCTCGGTCAGGTCGAGAAGGAACCGGCACACGATCACCTCGCGGTCCTTCACCGGCAGCTGCCGCAGCGCCGCCACCAGCGCGGCCCGGCGCTCCGCGGCGAGGACTCCACCGACGGCGGCGTCCTCGCCGACCTCCGATCCGTCCTGCGCCGCCGCGGCCCGCAGGGCGAGCCCGTCCCGCCGGCTGCGGGACCGGTGCAGGTTGCGGGTCTCGTTGGCGACGATCGCGAGCAGCCACGACCGGAAGGACGACTCGCCGCGGTAGCGGGACAGGTTGCGGAACCCCTTCACGAACGCCTCCTGGATGACGTCCTCCGCGTCCGACCCGGCACCGAGCAGCACCGCCGTCCGGTGCGCGGACGCGGTGTGCCGGGCGACCAGGAGTTCGTACCCCTCCAGGTCACCGGCCCGGGCGCGGGTGACAAGCTCGTCGTCGTCCAGTGGAGACCTCCGCTTCGATCACCCTCATGACACCGGCCGCCCCGTGCGGGTTCCACCCTCGCGGCACGGAACTTCGGCGGCTTCGAGGGTGTCACCCGGGCATGACCGTCACCATCTCGCGCCGCGGCATCCTGACCCTGCTGGCCGGTGCCGGCGCCACCGCGCTGGCCGGCTGCGAGCCGGCCAGGGGCCGAGCGTCGGCCGTCACCGTTCCCGATCCGTTGCTCGTGCGGGTCGACGAGGGGCTGAGCCTCCTGCGCGGACCCGACCGGCGAACGATCCCGCGCGCCGTGGCCGCCGCGGACGGGGCGTGGGTGTTCGCGACCGCCCCCGAGGGCCCCGACACCGCCTGCTGGCGGATCGACACCGCGACCGGCCACACCTCCGCGAAGACACTGCTGCCCGGGCGGTGGGTGCCCCAGGCGGTCTCGGCCGACGGTACGGGGTTGGCACTCACCACAACCGGGGTGACGGTGAACGGCGGTCGCCCGCCGGGGAGGGAGGCGACGCCGGTGCTGGTCGCCGACGCCGGTGGGGTGCACCACCGGCTGGACCTGCGCGGCAACGTCGTCCCGGAGGCGTTCACCGCGGACCGTACCGGGCTGTTCGTCCTGGAATGGCTACCGGCGACCGCACCGGACCGCTACCGGGTCCGCGTCGTCGACCTCGCCACCGGTACGCCCGGCCCGCTGTCCACCCGCGACAAGACGCCGGTCCCACCCGGCGCGGAGGAGGAGATGCGCGGCGACGGGCGCCAGGCGGTGCTCGCCCCGGACCGCACCGTCCTCTACACGCTCTACACCCACCAGCCCGGCCACCAGCACACCCGGGACCTCGTGAGCGGTCGGCCCGGCAACGCGCACGCGTTCGTCCACACCCTGAACCTGCGGGAGCGATGGGCGTACTGCGTCGACCTGCCGCACCCGTTCGGCGAGGCCGCTGCGGCCGGCCACGCCATGGCGATCAGCCCCGACGGCGGCCGGCTCCTCGTCGCCGACGTCTCGTCGGGCACCGTCGCGGACATCGCCACCGACGAACTGACGGTACGCCGCACGGTCCCGCAGGCGCGCGGCACGGGCGCCGCACACGCCGCCGCCGGCACCGACCGCCTCTTCCTCGTCGCCGGCACGACGGTCCGGGCGCTCGACCTCACCCGCCTGACCGGCACGGTGGACTGGAAGGTACGCGAACCGGTCACCGGCCTGGCGACCAGCCGGGACGGCAGCCGCCTCTACGTGGGCCAGCGGGACGCGGTGAGCTGGCACGATCCCGCCACCGGCCGGGAACTCGGCCGCGTCCCGGTCCCCGGCCTGGTCGGCGTGCACGGCCTGGCCGGATCCGCCTGACCGGCTGCTCGACCGCATCCCGCCCCGCCGCACCGACCGCCGCGCCTACGGCGACCGCCGCGGTGCCCGAGCCGGTGCTGGCCCGGCTGCGCGCCGCCGTCGAGGGCCGGCACCGCGCCGGACGCCGGCCGACGTGATCGAGATGACCGGCTGACGGGGCGCGTATCGTCGGCGACGTGTCCCCTTCGGATCCACCGGGAGACCTGCCGTTCGTCGACGAGCACCGCGCCCTCGTTGCCGCGCCACCTGCCGAGGTGTGGCGGTCGCTCGGCGCGCAGTTCACCCACCACGGCGCGACCGGCGCCGACCTCCTGGCCCACCTGTTGGGCACCGTCCCCCGCCGCGCCGCCGGGCCGCCGCTCACCGAGGGCGCCGCGCTGCCCGGGTTCGCCGTGGCGGAGGTGGCGCCGGGGCGGCGGCTCCGGCTCGCCGGGCGGCACCGGTTCTCCCGGTACGTGCTCCAGTTCGACCTCGCCGACCGGGCCGACGGGACGCTCGTGAGCGCCCGGACGTACGCCGAGTTCCCCGGCCTGCACGGGGGTCTCTACCGGCTGCTGGTGATCGGGTCCGGCGGGCACCGGCTCGCGGTCCGGCGGATGCTGCGCGACATTCGCGACCGCGCCGAGCGTGGCCCGGCGTAGCTCACCGGTCAGTGGGACGCGACGGCCCGGCGCGCCAGGTCGCCGAGAGGACCGCGTAGGCGGCCAACGCGGCGGCGAGAACGCCGCTCACCGCGACGACGAAGCCGCGGTCCATCCCGTCCGGGGCGAGCACGAGCCCGGTCGCCAGGGCACACCCGAGGGGAGCTGACCACCTACACGCGTCAGGACCTGCGGCCCACCTGCATCTGACTTCCCTGGCTATCGTGTCGCCATGATCCTTCGCCACATCACGATCGACTGTGCCGACCCCTACGCGTTGGCAACGTTCTGGAGCGAGGCGACGGGATGGCCGGTGTCCGACGTGGACGAGCCGGGCGACGACGAGGTGCTGGTCGAAACTCCCTCCCCGGTGCCCGGCATCCTGTTCATCCGGGTGCCCGAGGCCAAGGCGGTGAAGAACCGAGTGCACCTCGACTGGCAGCCGACCGAACGGAGCCGCGACGACGAGGTGAAACGCGTCATCGCCCTCGGCGCGACGCTCCACGAGGACCACCGCACCGCGAACGGACGCGGCTGGGTGACGCTGCTCGACCCCGAGGGCAACGAGTTCTGCATCGAGCAGGGCAAGGGCCCGTCGACAGCACAAGCTTGACCGACGTGACGCGTGCCGGGTGTCACGAGATGGGCGAGGAGCGCCCGGACCTGCACGGGCGCTCCTCCTGATGGTCGGGGCTCAGTGACGGGACGCTGACCCGACCGGCACCGGGGCGGCCGGCTCGCGCCGGGGCTCCGGCTTCCGCCGACCGCGCAGCACGGCCAGCCCCACGGTGACCGCGGCGCCGACGCCGACGCCGGTCCAGAGCAGCGGGCTGGTCCGCAGTTCCTCGGGCAACTGCTGGCCGAGGACGAAGACGCCCATCACCACGACGAACCAGCCGAACACCTTGCGCAGGATGTCGGCGGGGATCCGTCCGGCGAGCCGCCCGCCGACGAAGCTGCCGGCGATGGCAGCGGCGGTCACCGCTGCCGCGAGGCCCCAGTTGATGCTCACGCTGGACAGGTAGCCGGCCAGGCCGGCGAAGGACTTCATGGCGATGACCACCAGTGAGGTGCCGACCGCGACCGGCATCGGCAGGCCGCCGAGCAGCGCCAGGGCGGGCACCACCAGGAACCCGCCACCGGCGCCGACCAGACCGGTGACCAGTCCGACCACCACGCCGTCGAGGATCACCCGCAGCACCGGCAGTTCGTGCGGCACCGGCCGGCCCTCGGCGCCGCGCCGGCCGCGGATCATCGCGACCGCGGTGGCCAGCATCATCACGGCGAAGCCGGTGAGCAGGAACCCGGCCGGGATGAACTCGGCCAGGCGGCCGCCCGCGTAGGCGCCGGTCATGCCGGCGAAGCCGAAGATCAGGCCGGTGCGCCAGCGCACCCGGTGGGCCCGGGCGTGCGGGATGACGCCCACCGCGCTGGTGGCGCCGACGACGAGCAGCGAGGTGGCGATGGCCTCTTTCGCGGGCAGGTCGGCGACGTAGACCAGCAGCGGCACGGCGAGGATCGACCCCCCTCCGCCGAGCAGGCCGAGGCTGACGCCGATGAGGACGGCCAGTCCGACGGTCAGGGCCAGGGTCGCCGTCATGCCCGCCCCCCGGTGCTCTCGCGCAGCTGGCCGACGATGGTGTCCAGGTCGCAGCTGGCGCCCCGGTTGTAGGGCAGCTTGCCGAGCATCATGCCCATGGCGCAGGTGTTGGTGACGGCGGCGAAGGTGAGTCCGGCGCCGATGAATCCGGCCACCCACTTCAGCTGCGGCACGAACACTGAGCCGAGGACGCTGGCCAGCACGATCGAGCCGGCGACGAGGCGGACCTGGCGTTCGAGGTCCCAGCGGGGGGTGCCCTGCTTGATCGGCGCGTTGGCCGCCTGCCAGGCCATGATGCCGCCGTCGAGGACCTTCAGGTTGGGCAGGCCGACCCCGGCAAGGGCCTGCTCGGCCTGGGTGGCCCGGGCGCCGGAGCGACAGACAAGCACGACGTCCTCGTCGAGATGGCCGCGCAGCTCCTCGCGGTGCTCCTTGAGCAGGTCCAGCGGCACGTTGTAGGAGCCGGGGATGTGCGACGTCTCGAACTCGGCCGGGGTACGTACATCCAGCAGGCGCGGCGCGCGGCCGGCGTCGATCAGCTCCCGCAGGGTGACGGCATCGAGGGTGGTGGGGCGGGCGGTCTCGGAAGCGCTCATTTCTCCTCTTTCTGCGTAAAGCGCCACGAATGATGACGCGGGAATGCCGGCTGGCGCCGGGCGGCGCCGGCCGGGTCGTGCTGGTGGGTCAGGCTTCGGTGACGATCTCCAGGCCGACGGTCCCGGCCTGGTCGAACTTGTCGTCGATGACGACGACCTCGCGGCCGGCGTTGGCCAGCAGCGACGCGGCGGCGGTGGCGCGGTAGCCGGAGCCGCAGTGCACCCAGACGGCGCCAGGCGGCACGTCGGTGAGTCGTGCGGGCAGGTCCGGCAGCGGGACGTGCACGGCGCCCTCGATGTGGCCGGCCTTCCACTCGTTGGTCATCCGCACGTCGAGAACCACGTCCGCGACGGGCAGGCCGGCGGGCGTGTTCCCCGCGCGGGCCGCCGCGAGAGCCGGGAAGTCCGCCATCCGCAGCTTCCGGAGCTGCCCCGGCTCGGCCGCCCACCGCTCAACGGCGCCGGTGGCCTGGGCGGCCGGGCGGTCGATGCCGATGCGGACCAGCTCACGCTGGGCGTCGGCGACCTGCTCCGGCGTCTCGGCGAGCAGGGTGATCGGCACGCCCCAGTCGATCAGCCAGCCGAGCCAGGTCGACATCGGCCCGTCCAGGCCGAGGCTGACCGTGCCGGCGAGGTGCGAGGCGGCGTACGCCTTGCGGTGTCGCAGGTCCACCACCCACTGCCCGTCGGCCATCCGCTCGCGCAGCTCGGTGGCGTCGGCGCGGGTCACCGGGGTGAGGTCCACCGGGGCCGGACCAGCGAAGTTCGCCACACCCATGTGGGCGTAGTACGCCGGGTAGGCGTCGAGACCGCCGAGGGTCTGGGCGACGAACTCCTCGGCGGCCAGCCGCAGGACCTGGTTCTTCGCCTTCTCCCGGCCGATGGTCGACTCGGGGGCATCGGACTGGCTGGCCGAGCAGAAGCTGCCGAACCCGTGCGTCGGCCACACCTCCGCCCCGTCGGGCAGCAGTTCCGCCAGCCGCTTGGCCGAGGCGTGCTGGTGGTGGGCCAGCTCGTGGGCGTGCCGCTCGCCCAGCAGGTCGGTCCGTCCGGTCGTGCCGAACAGCAGCGACCCGCCGGTGAACACGCCGGTCGGCTGCCAGTCAACACCGTCGCTCGCCTCGTCGAGGACGTACGACAGATGGTGGAAGGTGTGACCGGGGGTGGCGATCACCCGCAGCCGCATCGAGTCGGAGACGGCCACCTGGTCGCCGTCGGAGACCGGGGTGCGGTCGAAACCGACCTCGTCGGCCGCGGCCACCAGGTAGTGGGCACCGGTGATCCGGGCGAGTTCCAGCCCGCCGGAGACGTAGTCGTTGTGGATGTGCGTCTCCACCACATGGGTGACGCGGACGCCCTTCGCGCCGGCGAGATACATGACCCGGTCGACGTCGCGCTGGGGGTCGACCACGACCGCCACCTGCCCGTCCGAGGCGAGGTAGCTGCGGTCGCCGAGTGAGGACGTCCCGATGACGGAAACCTCGACTGCCATTTGCCCTGCTCCTTCCGACGATCGCAAAACCCATATACCCCCCGGGGTATGCGGGAAAGACACTGCCGCCTTGCTCTTCAGCTGGGCACGGCCGCCCACTCGCGCCGCAGCTATGCGGCGTGAGTGGCGCCGTTCCGACTCAGGCGAGGGCCAGGAAGAGCTTCTCCAGCTCCTCCTCGGTCATCTCCGGCCCCTCGCCACGTTCACGCGCGGCCCCACAGTGCCGCATGCCCGCTGCAATGATCTTGTAGCCCGCACGGTCGATCGCCTTCGACACGGCGGCGAGCTGGGTCAACGCTCCCGCCTCCAACATACCCCCGGGGGTACGTTCCTCATGCAGGATACCCCCACGGGTATCTTCAAGCCTGCCGGCGCGAGCCACATTCCCCGGTCGAGCCGGGCCCGGCCCCGCCGCAGCGGGGCGACCTTTGCCGAATCACCCACGCCGGTCGCCTCGCGGCCGGCACCATCTCACCCGAGGGAGAGCAGAGACATGAGCTACGCGATCACCATTCGACTGCCGGCCGGGTTCGCTCCGACCGTCGAGCGGGTCCGGGCGGCACTGAAGGAGCAGGGCTTCGGCCTGCTGACCGAGATCGACATGCGGTCGACGCTGCGCGAGAAGCTCGGGGTCGAGATCGAGGACTACGTCATCCTCGGCGCCTGCAACCCGCCGCTGGCACACCGAGCCATGGAGGCCGACCGGAACATCGGCCTGCTCCTGCCCTGCAACGTCGTGGTGCGCGCCGACGGGCCGGACGCCACGCTCGTGCAGGCGCTCGATCCGCAGGTGATGGTGCGGTTGAGCGACGCTCCCGACCTGCCCGAGGTCGCCGACGACGCGACCCGGCGGTTGCGGGCGGCCCTGGACGTGCTTTCGGGCTGAAACCCGGCACGCGCGGACAATCCTCCGTGGTCGTTCGGGGCGGGAATGCCACGCCGACCTCGGTCCAGCCGGTGGATCATCCCGCGCCGAACGGTTGTAGCCTCGACCCCCATGACCTGGCTCCCGGAGGACTTCGTCCACCCCGTCCACGTGCCCGTGCCCGACACCGCGTTCCACCTGCGGCCGATCCGGGAGGCGGACGCCCCGCGCGACTACCCCGCCGTGATGGGTTCCCGGGAGCGCCTGTGGAAGATCTTCGGCCCGGCCTGGGCCTGGCCCAGGGAGACGATGACCTTTGAGGAGAACCGCATCGACCTGCTGCGGCACGAGAAGGAGATAGCCGCGCACCAGTCGTTCAACTACGCGCTGCTGGACGAGGAGGAGACGGCCATCTTCGGCTGCGTCTACATCGACCCGCCGGAGCGCACCGGCTCCGACGGAGAGGTCTCCTGGTGGGTGGTGGACGACCTCGCGGGCGGCGAGGTGGAGCGCGCGCTCGATGCGTTGGTGCCGCGGTGGATCGCCGCCGACTGGCCCTTCCGGCAGCCCCGTTATCTGGGCCGCGACATCACCTGGCAGGACTGGCTCGCGCTGCCGCGCGCCTAGGGGATTCCTTCGCTCGCCGGCCTTAGTTAGCACGACGCCCCCGTCAGACCAGGCGCAGGAGTGGATGAAGGTCGGCGGGGGTTTGCGGGAGCGCTGGTTCGGCACATATGTGATCGGCTACCGTGACGGCCAGCCCGACCACATCCACCTCTCTGGATATTCCGGCGACTGACCGGCTCCTTGAAGCGGACCTCATCGGCCCGGCCCGACATCTGGCTGCTTCGGGACGGCCGGCTCTGGCGGATCCGTGGCCGCCTCGCGGCGGCTCGCCGAGCCGCCGTACGCCGGGGCGATGCGTGACGCACAGGAGACCCTGGACCGGGAGCGGAGCGGGCGCACCGACAGCGTCGCCGGCCGCCCGCGGATCGGCTGAGCCCCGTACCCCTTCGTCGGGTCATGTCTTCGGCCTGGCAGCTGTCAGCAGGACGAGTGTCCCCACGCACGGGCCAGGTTCACCCGATCTGGTGAGTGCTGTCGTCACACAGGGACGACGAGCACTTACGACTACCCGGCTGGGTGGGCTAGACCAGGGTGACAGCTCACCGGAGCTGGTTCCGCGTATCCACTGAGGGGAGCACCATGCAGACGCATCCGCGCGGCGCTGGCATCGACGGCGCCGAGGCGGTCGCGGAGGCGATCCTGTACGAGGGCTACCTGCTCTACCCCTATCGACGATCGTCGGGCAAGAACCGCGTCCGTTGGCAGTTCGGCGTCCTCGTTCCCCCGGCCTGGGCGGATGCGCACGGCCTGGCCGACAGCACGGTGGCAGGCTCGGCCGAGTCGCCGTGGCAGCAGACCGAATGCCTCATGGAGGTTCCGGACACCGCGGTCGTCCGGATCAGGGTTCGGTTCCTGCATCTGCAACGAAGGGTGGTGGAGGAACGGACGGTCGACGGCCTTTACCGATCCGTTGACAGGAAGGACGCCGGGAGCCGCACGGAACTCAGCTTCGACGAAGCGGTGGAGCAGGAGTTCGAGATCGAGGCGTCGGTCGGCGACCTGCGGTCCGGCCGTCGCCTCGACATCCGGGTTCCGGGCGGCGAGGACATCGAGCAGTTGGCCGACGACGGGGGCGAACCGGTGGGGCGGGTGGTGCGCCGGCGATCGCCGCTGTCCGCGTCGGTCACCGTCTCCGCCGTGCCGTGTCAGGCACCCTTCCGGTTGCTGCGGCTCCGGATACACGTCGAGAACACGGACGGGACGACTCCGGCGGACAGCCCACGCGACGAGGCGTTGCGGTGCTGCCTGCTGGCGACTCACACACTGGCCTCCGTCAGTCAGGGCCGATTCCTGTCACTGCTGGACCCGCCCGAGTGGGCGGCACCCGCGGCGCGGGAGTGCCGCAACGTGCACACCTTCCCCGTGCTGGCCGGCGAGGTCGGCACCGCTGACGTTCTGCTCTCGTCACCGATCATCCTCTACGACCATCCGCAGATCGCACCGGAGAGTCCAGGCGATCTGCACGACGCCACCGAAATCGACGAGATCCTCTCGCTGCGCACGCTCACGCTCACCGACGCGGAGAAGCAGGAGGTCCGGGCAACCGATCCCCGGGCCGAAGCGATCCTCGACCGCGTCGATGCCATGCCGCCCGAGGTTTTCGTGCGGTTGCACGGGGCCGTTCGGACCCTGGCGCCCGTGCGGCGAGACGGCGGTATCACCGCCACCTCACGACAATGGTGGGAGCCCGGAGCCGACGCGGGGATCGCGCCGGAGAGCGACACCGTCCTGGTCGGTGGCGTCCTGTTGTCCCGAGGCAGCCGGGTGCGGTTACGCCCCCGGAAGCGCGGCACCGACGCGCACGACATGTTCCTGGAGGGCCGCACCGCCCGGGTGGAGCAGGTGCTGCTCGACGTCGACGGGTCACGGTTCCTGGCCGTGACGGTGGACGACGACCCGGGTGCCGACCTGCACCAGTGGTACGGGCGGCTACGCCACTTCCGTCCGGAAGAGGTCGAGCCGCTGGCCGGTGAGGCGGAGGCACCGTGAGGAGCAACGGCAGCGGACGAATCCTGGTCGCGGGCATCGGCAACATCTTCCTCGGGGACGACGCCTTCGGCGTCGAGGTCGTCCGGCGCCTCCGGGACGCCGTCCTGCCGGAGATGGTGGATGTGTCCGATTACGGCATCCGGGGGATGCATCTGGCCTACGATCTGTTGGACGGCCACCACGACGTGTTGGTCATGGTGGACGCGTTGCCACTGAACGAGGCACCGGGCACCTTGGCCGTCCTCCAGGTGGACCTCGACGACCCTGGCTGGACGCTGGGCCCGGCGGACGCGCTGGCCGCGCCCGCGGCCGACGGGCACGGAATGGATCCCGAGTCCGTGCTCCGGTTGCTACGCAGCCTGGGGGGCACTGTCGACCGCGTCCTGGTCGTGGGATGCCAGCCGGCCCTCGTGGACGAGCGCATGGAGCTGTCGGCGCCGGTCGCCGAGGCCCTGGACGAGGCGGCCCGGACGGTGGTCGGGGTTGTGGAGGAGGAAGCTGCACGGCTCGGTGCCGCGGCAGAACGGCGGGAAACACGCGAGCAGAGGCCAGCCGAGAGGGAAGTGACCACACATGCATGAGAGCGGGCTGTCCGAGGCGATCGTGGCGGCCGCGGTGCGCAGAGCCGCAGGCCGCCGGGTCACCGGGCTACGGGTGCGCGTCGGCGGCCACCCGGTCGACCCCGAGGTCGTCGCGCAGGGCATCCAGCTGGCCGCGGCCGGCACCGTCGCCGCGGCTGCCGCCGTCGACCTGGTCCTGGAGCCGATGACCGTGACGTGCTATGACTGCGGTCGCAGCGGGCCGGTCGACGACCACCTCGCAATGGTCGCCTGTCCAGGGTGCGGCGGCGTGAACATTGAGGTCACCGGCAGCGACGACGTCATCCTGGAGTCGATCACCGTGAACTCCGGCGTACGGGAGCCGGCCTGATGGACGCCGTCGAACTGCTGCAGCATGACCACCGCGTGGTGGAGCAGTTGTTCCGGGACTACCGTGCGGCAGCCTCCGATGCCCAGCGACGCGGTGTGGTCGACGTGCTCATCCGAGAGCTGTCGAAGCACGCGGCGCTCGAGGAGGTGCTCTTCTACCCTTTCGCCGCGAAGGTGTTGGACGACCGGCAGGTCGACGGCCACCTCGCTGGGCACGCGCCCATCAAGGATCTGCTGCTTCAACTCGACCGGTGCGGGGCCGGCGATCCGGCGCAGGACCAGCTGATGGACCGGCTGGCGTCCGCCGTCGCCCACCACGTGCAGGACGACGAGAACCAGCTCATGCCGCTGCTGTGCCGGCAGGCGGACGAACAGGCGCTACGCGAGCTGGGGCAGGAGATCGACCAGGGCAAGCGCCACGCTCCCACGCGTCCGCACCCCCACGCACCGGACAAACCTCCGGCGCTGGCGCTCGCGGCGCCGGTGGCGGCCATCTACGACCGGCTTCGGGACCGGATGCAAGGGAGGCCACGCACATGACGCAGGGCATGCGCGACACCGGCGCGGTGATCCCGCGCGAGAACGGGTTTGACGAGGTCACCATTTTGTGGATCTCCGAGGGCATGAGTTGCGACGGGGATTCCGTATCGATGACGGCCTCCGGTCAGCCGGCGATCGAGGACATCGTCCTCGGGCTCATTCCCGGTCTGCCGAAGGTCAACCTGCACAACAAGGTGCTGTCGCCGACGGCCGGCGGGGAGGAGTTCCTGGCGCCGTACCGGAAAGCGGCTCGTGGGGAGATGACCGAGCCGTTCATCCTCGTCATCGAAGGATCGATTCCGAACGAGAACATCAACGGCGACGGATACTGGACCTCGTTCGGCAATGACGAGAACACCGGTGAGCCGCTGACCTTGAACTGGTGGATCGACCGGCTCGCACCGAAGGCCTGGGCGGTCGTCGCGGCCGGCACGTGCGCGACGTACGGTGGCATCCACGCGATGGCGGGCAACCCGACGGGGTGCATGGGCCTGGCCGACTATCTCGGGTGGGACTTCCGGTCCCGGGGCGGCCTGCCGATCGTCAACGTGCCGGGCTGCCCGATCCAGCCGGAGAACTTCATGGAGACCCTGACCTGGGTGCTCTACCACGCCGCCGGCTCGGCGCCGCCTCCGCCGCTGGACAACATGCTGCGGCCGCAGTGGCTGTTCGGCAAGACCGTGCACGAGGGCTGCGACCGGGCCGCCTACTACGAGCAGGCCGACTTCGCCAAGGACTACAACTCGCCCAAGTGCCAGGTGAAGATCGGCTGCTGGGGGCCGGTCATCAACTGCAACGTCCCGAAGCGCGGCTGGATGGGCGGCGTGGGCGGCTGCCCCAACGTCGGCGGCATCTGCATCGGCTGCACCATGCCGGGCTTCCCCGACAAGTTCATGCCGTTCATGGACATGCCTCCCGGTGGCAGCCTGTCCACCTTGCTCATCAAGCCGTACGGCGCGTTGATCCGCCGACTGCGCGGCATCACCAACGTCACCGCCAACCGGGAACCGAAGTGGCACCACAACGGCCCGGAACTCACCAGCGGCTACAACCCCCGGTGGCGCCCGTACGCACCGGCGGATCCCCGGCGACAGGCAGCGATCGAGAGGAACAAACCGTGACCGCGACGGAGGCGAAGAAGTCCGCCGGCCAGCAGCCCGGCGAACTGGTGGAGATGGCGTGGGATCCGATCACCCGGATCATCGGCAACCTCGGCGTCTACACCAAGATCGACTTTGCGAATCGCGTGGTCGCCGAGTGCCACACCACCTCGTCACTGTTCCGCGGCTACTCGGTGTTCATGAAGGGGAAGGATCCACGTGACGCCGGCTTCATCACCAGCCGGATCTGTGGCATCTGCGGGGACAACCACACGACCTGCTCCGTCTACGCCCAGAACATGGCGTACGGCATCAAGACGCCGCCGCTGGCCGAGTGGATCATCAACCTCGGCGAGGCGGCCGAGTACATGTTCGACCACACCCTCTTCCAGGACAATCTCGTCTTCGTCGACTTCTGCGAGGCGATGGTCAAGCAGACCAACCCGAGTGTGCTCGCCCGCGCCGAGAAGACCGCGGCACCGGGCCGGGACATCCACGGCTACCGGACGATCGCCGACATCATGCGGGCCTACAACCCGTTCGAGGGCGAGGTCTACAAGGAAGCGTTGAAGGTCAGCCGGACGACCCGGGAGATGTTCTGCCTCATGGAGGGCCGGCACGTCCACCCGTCGACGGTCTACCCCGGCGGCGTCGGCACGATGCCGCAGCCGACGCTGTTCACCGACTACCTGAGCCGGCTGATCAGCATCCTGGACTTCGTCAAGAAGGCCGTCGCCATGAACGACGACATCTTCGACTTCTGGTACGAGGCACTGCCCGGCTACGAGGAGGTCGGCCGCCGCCGGGTCCTGCTCGGCTGCTGGGGCGCGTTCCAGAACCCCGACGTCGTCGACTACCGCTACGAGACCATGACGACCTGGGGACGGGCGATGCACGTCACGCCCGGCATTGTCGTCGACGGCAAGCTGCTCACCACGGACCTGGTCGACATCAACCTCGGCATCCGGATCCTGCTCGGCAGCTCGTACTACAAGGACTGGGTGGGCCAGGAGGAACCGTTCGTCAAGTACGACCCGCTCGGCAACCCGGTCGACATCCGCCATCCCTGGAACCAGACCACCCTGCCCGACCCTCAGAAGCGCGACTTCGACGACAAGTACAGCTGGGTGATGAGCCCGCGCTGGTTCGACAAGGGCAGCGGAGAGCATCTCGCGCTGGACACCGGAGGCGGCTGCTTCGCCCGGCTGTACACCACCGCCCTGGCGAAGATGGTCGACACCCCGTACGTCAAGTCGACCGGGCACAGCGTGCTGATCTCGCTCCCCAAGAGCCAGCGGCTGCCCGAGATGACGTTGGAGTGGAAGATCCCGCGCTGGTCGAACGCGCTGGAGCGGGACCGCTCGCGGGCCTACTTCATCGCGTACGCCGCGGCGATGTCGCTCTACTTCCTGGAGCAGGCGATGGAGCGGATGCGCGGCGGCGACATGCGGGTGTTCGCCGAGTTCGACGTGCCGGACGATGCCATCGGCTGCGGCTTCCACGAGGCGGTCCGCGGCATCCTGTCGCACCATCTCGTGATCAGGGACCGCAAGATCGCCAACTACCATCCGTACCCGCCGACGCCGTGGAACGGCAGTCCCCGTGACAGCTACGGCACACCTGGCCCGTACGAGGACGCGATCCAGAACACGCCCATCTTCGAGGAGAACGGCCCGGACAACTTCAAGGGTGTGGACATCATGCGCGCGGTGCGCAGCTTCGATCCCTGTCTGCCGTGCGGAGTGCACATGTACGTCGGCGGCGGTCGCACCCTCAAGAAGATCCACTCGCCGATGTTCGGCGCGTCCCATGGGTGAGCAGCCGGACCTCCAACGGCTCGCCGACGCGGCCGTCGAGCCGCGGCTGGCCCGCCTGGACGCCGTGCTCGGCCAGCTCGAACAGACCCCCGGCCGCACCGCCGAGCTGGCGCTGGAAGCCGTCGAGATCCTGACCGAGGTGTACGGCGAGGCGCTGGCCCGCGTCACCGACCTCGCCGCCGACGACCCACGGGCACTCGACTGGCTCACCGACGACGAACTGCTGCGCCACCTGCTGCTGTTGCACCGCATCCACCCGGATCCGCTGGAGCGGCGCGTGGCCCGTGCGGTCGACGATCTCCGGCCGCAGTTGCGTGCGCAGGGCGCCGAGATCGCGCTGGTCGGCCTCCAGGGCGAGGTGGCGACGATCAGCCTGTCCGCGAGTTCGTGCGGCGGTGGCGGCGCCGCCCTGCGTGACCTGGTGCGGGAACAGGTGTTGACGTTCGCGCCGGAGCTGTCCGCCGTCGACGTGGCGGCGCCCGCGCCGGCTCCGGCGCTGATCCCGGTCGCCGCCCTGTGGCAGCGGCCAGACCGGACCGCGGAGGCGACGACGAGCGAGGTGGAGCAGGCTGCGGGGCCACTGGCGTTGGACGGCACGGCATGACGGCGGGCGCGTTGCAACGCGCGATCCGCCGCGCGGGGCAGCGCGCGGCCTCGGTCGAGCGCTGCGGCATGTGCGCCGGGCCGGTCGGCCCCGAGCACCGGCATGTGTGGGACGAGCAGGACGGGGAGCTGGTGTGCGCCTGCATGCCATGCTCTCTGCTGTTCGAACGTGAGGCGGCCGGCGGTGGCCGGTACCAGCTCGTCCCCACCCAGGGCCGGCGGTTGACGGGCCTGTCCGCCGACGAGCTCGGCGTGCCGGTCGGCCTGGTCTTCTTCGTCAAGCAGCGGGACGGCCGAGTGCTCGCGCACTACCCGAGTCCCCTCGGCACGACCGAGTCGGAGATCGATGCCGGCGCCTGGCGGGCCGCCGAGGCACGAACGCCCGCGCTGGCCGGGCTGAAGCCACGGGTCGAAGCCTTCCTGGTGTGGACGGGCACGCTGGCCGGCGGCGGCCAGCAGTGGTTGGTGCCGGTCGACGACTGCTTCCGCCTCGTCGCGCTCATCCGGCAGAACTGGACGGGCATGTCCGGGGGAAGCGCGGTGTGGCGGGCGATCACCCAGTTCTTCGACGACCTCGGCCGACGGCATGGTCGGCCGTGAGGCAACGACGGATGGAGGGGCGGTAATGGGCGAGATCCGGATCGGCGAACCCGATGTCGAACTCGACGCGCCGGCGCACACCAAAGGGGTGGAGGAGGGCAACTCGCGCAGGAGGAAGCAGGCGGGCCACCACGATGACGGAACGGTGGATGAACGCCGCTCGACCGGCATCCGGCCCAAGAAGCACGACCCGATCCTGCCGATCATGCCGAACCTGCCACCGGGCTGAGCGGATCCGGAGCGGTCCGGAAGGAGGTGAGCTGTGCGGAAACTGTTGGTGCTGCTGGCCGGCGCGGCCGTGGTCGGGCTGTTCTGGAAGGAACTTCCCGCGCTACGGCGCTACATCAAGATCGAGAAAATGTGATCGGAGAGGACCAGCGAGTCGATGTGTCTAGGTATCCCGGGCGAGATCGTCGAGATCAAGGCCGGTCACGACGATCTCGCCATCGTCGACGTCGTGGGCGTCCGGCGCGTGATCAACATCGGCCTCCTCGATGTGGACCAGACCGGCGTCGGTGACTGGGTGCTGGTTCACGTCGGGTTCGCCATGTCGAAGATCGACGAGGCCGAGGCGGCCGCCACGTTGACGCTGTTGACCGGCCTGGGGCAGGCGTACACCGACGAGCTGCAGGCGCTCGTCGAATCCGACATCAGCTAGGGGATCACCAGATGCGTTTCGTCGACGAGTACCGCGACGCGGACAAGGCCCAGGCGTTGGCCACACAGATCGCCGCGTTGTGCGAGCCCGGACGGCAATACAAGTTCATGGAGGTCTGCGGCGGGCACACGCACACGATCTACAAGCACGGGCTGGAGGACTACCTGCCGGAGAACGTCTCGCTCGTGCACGGGCCCGGCTGCCCGGTCTGCGTGATCCCGATGGGTCGGGTGGACGACGCCATCGCCATCGCACACGAGCCAGGCGTCATCATGACGGCGTTCGGCGACATGATGCGGGTACCCGGTGGCAGCGGCTCGTTCTTCGACGCCAAGGCGGCCGGCGCGGACATCCGGATGGTGTACTCGCCGTTGGACGCGCTGAAGATCGCGCGGACGAACCCGGACCGCAAGGTCGTCTTCATGGCGATCGGGTTCGAGACCACCTCGCCGTCCACCGCGATGACGGTGCTGCGGGCGGCCGCCGAAGGGATCCACAACTTCTCGATCTTCTGCAACCACGTCACGATCCTTCCGGCGATCAAGGCCATCCTCGACTCACCCGACCTGCGTCTCGACGGCTTCCTCGGCCCCGGGCACGTCTCCACCGTGATCGGCTGCCGACCGTACGAATTCATCGCCCGCGACTACGGCAAGCCGCTGGTGTGTGCGGGGTTCGAGCCGCTGGACCTCCTGCAGTCGGTCTTCATGCTGCTCAAGCAGCTCGCCGAGGGCCGCTGCGAGGTGGAGAACCAGTACACCCGGGTGGTGCCCTGGGACGGCAACCTGCGAGCGCTGGAGGCGATCGGGCAGGTCATGCAGCTGCGGCCATACTTCGAGTGGCGCGGCCTCGGCTTCATCTCGCACTCCGCCCTACGCATGCGGGACGAGTATGCGGCGTACGACGCCGAGCGGCTCTTCGACGTTCCCGGGGTACGCGTGGCGGACCCGAAGGCCTGCCAGTGCGGCGAGGTGCTCAAGGGTGTGCTCAAGCCCTGGGAGTGCAAGGTGTTCGGCACCGCGTGTACGCCGGAGACACCCATCGGCACGTGCATGGTCTCCTCGGAGGGCGCCTGCGCGGCCTACTACAACTTCGGGCGTTTCACCCGGCAGCGGGTGGCGGAGGCGACGCGGGTATGACGACAGAACGCACCGCCGAATGGGCCGAGCGCGCGGTGGCCGAGGCCGAAGCGGCAGCCGACCGGGAGGCTGGGCGACTGTCGCCCGAGCAGCAGGTCCTGCAGCGCATCGATCGGGCGCGCCGGCGCAAGCCGAAGATCAGGGAGGATCTCCTCACCCTCGCGCACGGCGCCGGCGGGAAGGCGACCCACACCCTGGTCGAAGGGCTGTTCGTCGAGGCGTTCCGCAACCCGACGCTCGAGGCGCTTGAGGACGGGGCGGTGCTCTCCGTCGCTGACAGCCGGCTCGCCTTCACCACCGACTCGTACGTCGTGTCCCCACTGTTCTTCCCCGGGGGTGACATCGGCGACCTCGCCGTGAACGGCACGGTCAACGACCTCGCGGTCAGCGGCGCCCGCCCGTTGTACCTGTCGGCCGGCTTCATCCTCGAGGAAGGCTTTCCGGTCGCCGACCTGCGAAAGATCGCCAATTCCATGGCCGTCGCGGCGCAGCGGGCCGGTGTGCAGGTGGTCACCGGTGACACGAAGGTGGTGCAGCGCGGCAAGGCCGACGGCTGCTACATCAACACGGCGGGGATCGGCGTGGTGGAACGGCCGGTGATGCTGGGCACCGCACAGATCAAACCTGGTGACGCGATCCTTGTCTCCGGGCCGATCGGTGATCACGGTGTCACCATCATGCTCGCCCGCGGAGAGCTGGACATCGAAGCCGACCTCACCTCGGACACTGCCGCGCTGCACGGTCTCGTGGCGGCCCTGCTGGACGCCGCCCCCGGGGTGCGGCTGCTGCGCGATGCCACCCGCGGCGGAGTGGCGACCATCCTCAACGAGGTGGCGCAGGCGGCCCGGGTCGCCGTGGTGGTCGACGAGGCCGCCGTACCGGTACGTCCCGCCGTGACCGGGGCGTGCGAACTGCTCGGCATCGATCCGCTCTACGTGGCCTGCGAGGGGCGCTTCATCGCCGTGGTGGACGGCGCGCAGGCGGAGGTGGCGCTCTCGGCGCTGCGGGGTCATCCGCTCGGCGAGGACGCCGCGGTGGTCGGCCGGGTCGCCGCCGACCCGCCCGGGATCGTGTTGCTCAAGACGGTGTTCGGCGGCACTCGCATCGTCGACATGCTGGTCGGGGACCCGCTGCCGCGCATCTGCTGACGCAACGGTCGCCGGCTCAGCTGGACGGGGTGGCCCGGTGACGGGCCGCGGCCACCACGGCCTGGCCGAGGGAGATACCGCCATCGTTGGGCGGCACCCGCGAGTGCACGAGCACCCGGAACCCCTCCGCCTCCAGGCCGCCCATCACCCGGTCGAGCAGCAGCACGTTCTGGAAGACGCCGCCGGACAGCGCCACATCCGCCAGACCCGTGCGTTCGCGGACAGCTTCCGCCGCCCGCACCACGGCGTCCGCCAGGCCGTGGTGGAAACGCGCGGCGATCCGGCCGGGGTCCACACCGGAAATCAGGTCGTCGACCACACACCGGACCAGCTCGCGTCCGACGTCTGCGAGCGGGGCGGTTCCGGCCGTCCCGACCCGGTAGCCGCCACGCTCGTCGCGATGAACCCGCTGCTCCAGGGCGATCGCGGCCTGGCCCTCGTACGTGACGCGGTCCCGCAAGCCGAGGATCGCCGAGACGGCGTCGAACAGCCGGCCCGCGCTCGAGGTACGCGGCGAATTCGTCCCGCTCCGTGCCAGAGCCACCATCACGGGCCACCGCCGCTCGTGCCGCCGCAGCACCTCGAGGTCAGGCACGGCGTCACCGTAGATCTCGTCGAGGTACGCCACCGCCATCCGCCACGGCTCGCGTATCGCCGCGACGCCGCCCGGCATCGGGATCGCGCCCAGGTGGCCGACGCGCTCGAACCCGATCAGGTCCGCGACGAGCACCTCACCTCCCCAGAGGGTGCCGTCCGGGCCGAAACCGAGACCGTCGAACGCGATCCCGATCACCGGGCCGCGCTCCTCGTTGTCGGCTAGGCAGGACGCGACGTGGGCGTGGTGGTGTTGAACGCCGACCAGTTCGACGTCATCGCGCTGGAGCGCGTACTTCGTCGACAGGTACTCGGGATGCAGGTCGTGGGCGACTATCTCCGGTCGGACGTCGAAGAGGCGGCTGAAGTGCTCGATTCCCTCGGTGAAGGCGCACAGTGTCTCGTAGTTCTCCAGGTCGCCGATGTGGTGCGAGACGAATGCACGCCGTCCCTTCGCCACGCAGAAGGTGTTCTTCAACTCCGCGCCGCACGCCAGCACCGGTCGGTCGAACCGCCACGGCACCGTCACCGGGGCCGGCACGTAGCCGCGGGACCGCCGCACCGGCAGCTCACGGCCCCGGAACACGCGCACCACCGAGTCGTCGGTGCGGACGTGGATGCGCCGGTCGTGGAAGAGGAATCCGTCGGCGATCCGCGCCAACCGCTGCCGCGCGTCGTCGTCCTTGTGGGCGATGGGTTCGTCGGAGGTGTTGCCGCTGGTCAGCACGATGGGCATGCCGAGCCGGCCGAGCAGCAGGTGGTGCAGCGGCGTGTACGGCAGCATGACGCCCAGGTCGCGGTTGTCCGGTGCCACCGACGCGGCGACCGGCGCGTCCGCGCGGCGTGGCAGCAGCACCACGGGACGGCGGGCACCGGTGAGCACCCGCACGGCTGCCGGCGTCAGGTGGACCAGGGTGCGCGCCGCCCTGAGGTCGGCGGCCATCACGGCGAACGGTTTCTCCTCGCGGCGCTTGCGGGCACGCAGGGCCGACACCGCCCGTTCGTCGTCGGCACGGATGGCCAGGTGGTAGCCGCCCAGCCCTTTCACCGCGAGTATCCGGCCGTTCCGCAGCCACCGTGCGGCGGCATCCACGGGATCACCGACGACAGGGGCGCCCTCCGCGTCGACGAGCCGGAGAGCCGGGCCGCACGCCGGGCAGCACACCGGCTCGGCGTGGAAGCGCCGGTCTCCAGGGTCTGCGTACTCGGCGGCGCAGCCGGCGCAGAGTGGGAAATCCATCATCGTGGTGGCGCGCCGGTCGTACGGGACGTCCGTCACGATGGTGAACCGCGGGCCGCAGTTGGTGCAGTTCGTGAACGGGTAGCCGTGGCGGCGGTCCGTCGGATCGGCGACGTCCGCGATGCAGTCCGCGCAGGTGGCGGTGTCCGGAGAGATCAGTGCTTCCCGGGCGGCGCCGGTGACGCTGGTGACGATGGCGAAGCCTGGCTGCCCCGTCCGGGGCACCGCTTCGGTGGTGACCCGCTCCACCTGTGCGAGTGTCGGTGCACGCCGGCTGAGGTCCGTCACGAACGCGGTCAGGTGGTCCCCGTCCCCTTCGACCTCAACGAAGACACCTCCGGTGTCGTTGCCGACGAAGCCGGCCAGGTCGTACTCCCTGGCCAGGGCGTGCACGAACGGACGGAAGCCAACTCCCTGCACGATGCCCTCGACGCGGACCCGTACCCGCCTCGGACCGGGCATGACCATCCCGAGGTCAGAGTTCGCCGGCCAGTGCCTGCTGGGTGAGTTCCCAGAGCACGTGGTAGACCGTCGTCTGCGCCTCCTGCACCCGGTGCACCGACGAGGACGGCACCACGAACAGGTGATCGACGACGTCCGACTCGGCCATCCGGCCGCCGTCGTAACCGGCGAGCCCGACGGTCATCATGCCCCGCCGGGTGGCCTCCTCGAACGCACACAGGACGTTGGACGATCCGCCGCTGGTGGAGAGCCCCACCGCGACGTCGCCGGCACGACCGAACGCGGCTATCTGCCGGGCGAACACCACCTGGTACCCCACGTCGTTGGCGAGCGCGGTGAGCACCGCGACATCGTGGGTCAGCGAGATGGCCGGCAACGGTCGGGCGGTCGTCGGCGGGTGCAGGAACAACTGCGCGAGATCCTGGGCGTCGGTGCTGCTGCCGCCGTTGCCGAACGTGAAGAGCCTGCCGCCTGCCTGGAACGCCGCGGCGAGCGCTCGGGCGCATTCGACCAACCGGCACCCGTGCTCGGCCACCAGGGAATTGCGGAGGGTGACGATCTCCCTCGCCTTGTCCGCCGTGGATCGGGCGACGTCGGCGAGCACCGCACCGACGTCGGCCGCCTGGGTGTCGAGGAACGGATAGAGGGCTCCCAGTGCACCTCCGACGCGGGCGCTCACTGGGCCTTCTCCACGACCGCGATGGCCTCTTTCGCGTGGACGAGCACCACGTCACCGGCCGCCGCGTCGACCAGCGCGACGCTGACCTCCTCCGGCCCGCTGTCGGTGTCGACCACGGCCAGTCGGCCGGCCACCAGCTCCCGGATCCGAACCGCCACCGCGACGTCCGAACAGGTGATGCAGACATCGCCGTGGCAGTCGGCCGCCATCGCTGTGCTCGGCCGGCCGGCCGGCGGGATGACCGCATCCGGCGTCATCGGACCTCCTCCGGTTCGAGCAGGCCGGGCTGCTCGAAGAACACGTGCACCAATTCCCACAGGAGGTGATAGACCGTCACGTGGACCTCCTTGACGATGCAGGGGTCATCCGAGCGAGCGACGACGAGATGGTCGGCGGTGCCATCACGGGCAATGTCGCCGCCATCTCCGCCGACCAGCGCCACGGTGAGGAGGCCGAGGTGGCGGGCAGTCTCCAAGCCCCGTCGGACGTTGACACAACGGCCGTCGACGGACAGCCCGATCGCGATGTCCTGCGGGGCGGCGAGCAGGCGCAGCTGGGCGGCGAACACCTCGTCGAAACCCTCCGCCCGGGCGATCCCGGTGAGGGTGGCGGCGTCGTTGGTGAGCGAGACCGCCGGCAGCGCCCGCTTGCCGACGATGACGGGGTGGACGAACTCGACCACGATGTGCTGGGCATCGGTGGCCGGCCCACCGTTGCCGAAGACGACCAGCTTGCCACCACGGTGAAAGCGCTGGGACATCTCGAAGCAGGCCCGCGCGACCTGCTCCGCGTCGCCGGCGAGCGCCTCCGCGGGGGCCACCCGGCGAGCGAACGCACGGTCGACCGCCGGGAACACGGACGATTGCATCGTCCTCCTTCAACCTCGGGAGGTGGCATACGAATCACGCCCGTCCCGCGGCCTCGCGAAGGCGTCCGCCGAGCGCCGTAGGTAGGCATCCATGATGTGGTTCAGTTGCGCCAGGCGAGCAGTCCACGACCGGAGGTCGTTGCGTCCCTTCGCCGTCAGCTCGTAGCGCCGACGCGCCGGGCCCGCCGCGGCGGCCTCCCACATCGACAGCAGCGAACGGTCCCGTTCCAGCCCGCGCAGCACCCGGTAGACCTGCCCGGGTTCCACGTCGGGCACTCCCATGGCTTCAAGTCGCTCGATCAGGTCGTACCCGTGACCGGGTCGCTCGAAGATCAGGAGCAGGAGGAATGGATGCAGCAGGTTGCGAAGTTCACGCCCATGCATGTCAATCCCTTCCACGATCGGGCCGCCACTCTTCCGTGCAGCTAAGCACACCCAACCTCCCGGAATTGGATAAATGTCCTAATTAGGGCTTGGTGACCGCGTTCAGCGGCGCTCCGGCCCGTCCTCGCCGCGGCGCTGGGCGCGGCGCTGGCGGAGGGCAGCCGCCAGCAGGGAGATGCCCAGGGCGGCGTTGCCCCACCGCCGCAGCGCGGTGCGGACCCGGCCGGGCGGCGACGGCGGCGGCGGGCCGGGCACCGTCACGTGGTCCACGCCCGGGTAGGCCAGCCGGGCCGAGTCGGCGGCCTCCTGCTCGGTGAGCACCGCGCGATTGCTCAGGAGGGCGACGCCGGCCGGCTCGTCGCGGTAGCGCCAGCGCCACACGTCGCCGTCGGGCCACAACTCGATCCGCTCTCCGGGTCGGTCCGGCGCCGGCAGTTCCGGCTCGTCGGTCGCCGCCTCCGCGTCACCCCCGCCGGCCGGCCGCCGGGCGGCGCGCAGATCGGCCCGGGTCAGCTCGCCGAGGCCGGCCGCGTCGCCACGGCGCAGCGCCCGGGCCAGCAGGAAGGCCAGCATCCCGGCGAGCACGGGCAGCACCAGTACCAGGACGCGCAGCACGTTGAGCACGTCGTACACCGGCACCCGCAGCAGCCGGGCGAGGATGTCGTCGCCGGCCGCCACGACCAGCACCCCGAAGAAGGTCAACGCCAGCACCCCGACGCCCATCCGGACCGGGTGGTCGCGGGGCCGGTCGAGCAGGTGGTGCTGGCGGCGGTCCCCGGTGCACCACCGCTCCAGAAACGGCCAGGCGTACAGGGCGCCGAAGGTGACGCCGCCGAGCACCACGCCGGGGAAGAACGGCGCCGGCACCAGGTGGCCGAAGATGTGGATCTCCCACGGCGGGAAGAGTCGCAGTGCCCCGTCGCCCCAGGCGACGTACCAGTCGGGCTGCGCCGGTGCGGTGGACTGGGCCGGGGCGAAGGGTCCGTACTGCCAGACCGGGTTGATCTGCACGAGCCCGCCCAGGGCGAACAGCACCGCCAGCACCCAGGCGAACAACGCCAGCGAGCGCAGGGTGTAGCTGGGGTAGAGCAGGGAGCCGACCACGTTCCGCTCGGTCCGTCCGGGCCCGCGGAACTGGGTGTGCTTCTGCCGCACGATCATCGCCAGGTGCACGGAGACGAGGGCGACCAGCACCGCGGGCACCAGCAGCACGTGCGTGACGAACAGCCGCGGAATCATCTCGTCGGACGGGAACTCCCCGCCGAGGCCGAGGAAGACCAGCCACGAGCCGACCAGCGGGATCGACTCCACCACCGAGACGATGATCCGCAGGCCCAGTCCGGAGACCAGGTCGTCCGGCATGGAGTAGCCGGTGAAGCCGTTGGCCAGGGCCAGCGTCAGCATGGTCACGCCGACCAGCCAGTTCAGCTCTCGGGGCCTGCGGAACGCGCCGGTGAAGAAGATCCGCACCAGGTGCACGAGGATCGCCGCGACGAAGACCAGCGCCGCCCAGTGGTGGGTCTGCCGGATCAGCAGCCCGGCCCGCACGTCCCAGCTCAGCCGCACCGAGGAGGCGTACGCGGCGGAGGTGGTGGCGCCGTCCAGCGGCGCGTACGAGCCGTGGTAGACCCGGTCGGCGGAGCTGGGGTCGAAGAACAGGGTCAGGTAGCCGCCGGTGAGGATCAGCGCGACGAACGAGTAGAGGGCGATCTCGCCGAGCATGAACGACCAGTGGTCCGGAAACACCTTCGCCAGCGCCCGGCGGGTCAGCGGAGACAGCCGCAGCCGGTCGTCGAACGCGCGGGCCAGCCGGTCGAGGATCACGGCCGGCTCCAGAAGCCGGCACCCGGCGGCGCGGTGAAGTCGCCGGTGGCGCGCAGGTAACCGTCCCCGCCGACCTCGATGGGCAGGCCGGGCAGCCGCCGCGCGGCGGGCCCGGCGACCGGCGCGGCGTCGTCGAGCAGGTCGAAAGAGGACTGGTGGCAGGGGCAGAGCATCCGTCCGGTGCCCTTCAGGTAGAGCCGGACCGGGCAGCCGGCGTGGGTGCAGAGCACGGAGTAGACGACGAGCCCGTCGAGGTGGCCGGCCGACGGGGGGCGGGTGAACCGCTCGGGCTGCAGCCGGACGGCGAAGGCCGGGGCGTCGCCTGCGCCCGTGCCGCCTTCCGGGAACACGCCGACCACCGTGCCGGCGGGCACGTCCTCGGGTCGCAGCGGCTGCCCGCTGCCGGTCAGCAGTCGTACGCCCGGTCCCCACGGGGTGTCCTCGAGTGCCCGCAGCGGGCGGGTGCGGTCCCAGGGCAGCAGCGAGCGGAGCGGGAACAGCGCCGCGACGCCGAGCGCGGTGAGCGCCAGCCCCAACGTGGCGAGCAGGCCACGCCGGCGGATCGGACTGTCCGGCGCGGTGAGCACCGCCGCGGTCAGCGCCTGCTCGGTCGGCGGTGGGGTGAAGCCCTCGTGTTCTTCGACGTGGCGACCGGCCGGCACCAGGCGCCGGCCCCAGATCGCCAGGCCGGTCGCCAGCCCGGCGAAGGCCACCGCCAGGCACACCCCCTCCCACTGGGTCTGCCCGCCGAGGCCGTAGGTGACCGCGAAGCCGATCGCGCCGGCCGCGCTGGTCAGGAAGGACAGGACGATCCGGCGGTTCACTCCGGGGGGTGCGGCCGGCACCGGTGGACGTCGGCTCATTCTCCCGCCCTCCGCCCCAGCCAGCGGGCCGCCGCCACGAGCAGCCCGAGGGTGGCGATCCAAGCGACGAGCCCTTCGGCCAGCGGCCCCAGCCGACCGAGCGGGTTGCCGCCCCGGTCCACCTGCTCGGTGCGCAGCCGCCGTACGTACGTGGCCAGGTCGTCGACCTGCTGGTCGGTGAGGACCTGACTCGGAAAGACCGGCATGAGGCCCGGACCGACCCGGATCGCCTCGGCGACCTGCACCGAGGTGGCGTCGTACAGCGGTGGCGCGATCCAGCCGTTGGTCAGGGACGCGCCGGCGCCGGTGGCGCCGTGGCACGGCGCGCAGTTCACGGCGAACAACTCCCGGCCGGCCGTGAGGCTGCCCGGGGACACCCGGGGGATCTGCGGGCCCCCGCCACCGAAGCTGGCGACGTGGTCGACCAGGGCGCCGATCTCCTCGGCCGAGAAGACCGGCTCGCGGTGGCGGGACTGCTGCACCTCGTCCGGGACGGGCATCCGCCCGGTGGAGAGCTGGAAATCCACCGAGGCGGGGCCGACCCCGACCAGCGACGGTCCGCGTTGGGCGCCCTGTCCCTGCTCGCCGTGGCAGCTGGCGCAGTTCTGCCGGAACAGCTCCTCCCCCCGCGGGCCGCCGCTCGCCGTACCGGCCGGCGTGGACGCGGCGGCGCCGGAGGGCGGTGGGGTCGCCGGTGCGGCGAGGGCCGCCGGGCCCGCCGCCAGGGTGAGCGTCGCGCCGAGCACGACCGCCCGTCCCGGATGCCACCTCCGGTGCGTCGACCGGTACGTCTCCGCGCTCACCGCTCAGTCCAGGGTGTACAGGTAGGCGGCGATGTCCTGGGCGTCGATCGGGCTCACGCCCAGGTCCGGCATGGCGTTGCCGGGCACGACCGACTGCGGGTCGGTGATCCAGTGCTGCAGGTTGTCGGCGTTGTTCACGAGTTTCCCCGCGATGTACGAGCGGGAGCCGAACCGGGTCAACGGCGGGCCCACGAGGCCGTCGGCCCGATCGATGCCGGGAATGGTGTGGCAGGAGCCGCAGCCGTACTGGGCGATGAGCGTGGCGCCCCGGTCGGGGCGACCGGCGCGTACCTCGGGCGGTGGCGGCGGGTCGGTGTGGGCGCAGCCGGGCACGGCGAGCAGCAGTGGCAGCGCCACCAGCAGGAACCAGCGGTCGGCTATCCGGCGGCTCATGGCACGACTCTCCCGGTCCGGGCCGGCAGCGTGCTGCGGGACTCCGGGCATGTCACCCGCTCGGGGCGCAGCCGCTGCAGGCCCACGAGCCAGCGCAGGAAGGCGGTCAGGGTGGCGGCCAGCACCGCCACGTCCATCGGCGCCCACATGAGCAGCCCGGCCAGCTGCTGGTCGGCCAGGGGGTCGGGCCCGAGGACCGGCACCGGGTAGAGGGGGTGCGGCGCGAAGGTCAGTGTCGCGCCGAGCGCGGACGCCGGCAGCATGGTGCCGATCAGGAGCAGCATCGCGACCGGAACGGGCAACCGGTGCCGGGGCGCGCCGAGCAGCGGCGCCCACAGCAGCCAGGCCGAGCCGAGGAAACAGGCGTGTTCCGCCGCATGCAGGACCGGCTGCTGTTCGGCCGCGAGGTAGGGCGCGGGCAGATGCCAGAACCACAGCACCACCGCCTGGATGCCGCCCGCGGTGATCGCGAGCACGGCCGGTCGCCGTAGCCAACGCATCGGTCCGGCCGCACGGAGCCGGGCCAGCCACCGGCGCGGAGTCGGTGGGCAGGCGAGGGTCAGCGGCAGGCCGGCGGCCCCGGCGGCGAGCAGCGGGCCGGCACCGAGCAGCAGCACCATGTGCTGGGTCATGTGCCCGGCGAAGGACCGTTCGGCGGCCGCCGCGAGCGGCCCGTCCTGCGCGGCGAGCACGCACAGCAGGCCGGTGCCGAACGCGGCCACCCGCCAGGCGGGCAGAATCCGGCCGAGGCCGCGGCGGGCCCACAGCTCGTGGACCCCTCTGCCGTAACCGGCGGCGAGCAGGGCCACGCCGGCGGCCAGCAGCATGGTCAGCAGGCCGACCGCCACGTCGTCCGACCCGTCAGCCCTCACCGCAGGCATGGGGGAAACACCAGCAGGGCCACGCCGCCCAGCACGATGATGGTCAGGAACAGCAGGTTGGACCAGATCGCCACCACGGCGAGCATGCGGCTGCGGCCCACCGGCCGCTCGTCCATTCCGTCCGGCGGGTGCGCGGTGCGCCGCCAGACGAGCGCGGCCGCCAGCAGGGCGCCGACGGTCGCCAACGCGGGCAGCACCACGGCGACCGCGATGACGGTCCGCAGCGGCACCGCCCCGATGCGCTCCCGGCCGCCGGCGCAGGCCAGCTCGTCCACGCCCCAGCCGGCGAGCAGGTGCACCGCCCAGGCGACCGCGCCGCCGAGGACCGCGTACCAGAGGAGCAGCCCGCCGGTGAGGCGTGCGCGGGGACCGGGGTGCGCGGCCATCACAGCCTCGGTGACAGGTAGACGGTGAACAGGATCGCCGCCCACACCAGGTCGACGAAGTGCCAGTAGATGGCGGCGTTACGCACCCGGTCGTGGCGGTGCGCGCCGAAGCTGCCCCCGCGCAGGGAGGCGGCCAGCAGCCAACCGATCATGGTGAGCCCGACCAGCACGTGCAGGCCGTGGAAGCCGGTGATGAGGTAGAACAGCGATCCGTAGGCGTTGGTGGTCATGGTGAACTCGCGCAGTTTCCCGGCGTACTCGCCCGCCTGCAGGGCCAGGAAGGTGATGCCGAGGACCAGGGTGGCGGCCAGTCCGGAGCGCAGCCGCCAGTGTTGGCCCTTGCGGATGCCGCGCTCGGCCCACACCATCGGCAGGCTGCTGGGCAGCAGCACCGCGGTCATCACCAGCGGGACGAGCAGCTCAGGCTTGCTGATGCCGCCCGGTGGCCACGGGCCGCCGTACTGGAAGCGCAGGTAGAAGTAGCTGCCGAGCAGGCAGGCGAAGAGGGTGGCCTCGGTGGCCACGAACATCACCATTCCCCACCAGCCGGTCGACCGGCCCACGGGCAGTTCGGTGGTCAGCGCCTCCGTGCCGGTGGCGGCGGCGACGCCGCCTCGGATGCTCATGCCCGCACCCCGAGTTCCCGGTCCGGCCGCCGGGGCGGCCAGAGCCAGACGGCGATGGTGACCGCCACGGCGACCGCCGCGACGGCGGCGACCGGATACCAGGCGACGAGCATCGCGGTGAAGAAGACCAGCATCGCCAGGGCGAGCACCAGCGGTTGCAGGGAGGACTCCGGCATCTCGACCGCCCGCTCGCGGCGGCCGTCCAGTTCGCTGGTGAGCAGCGTCCGCCGCCCGTCGGCCAGGATCCGGTCTCCGGTGGCCCCGCCACCCATGGATTCCCGGCTCGCCTCGTCCCACGTCGGGTGCACGCTGTGCACCTGCGGCAGGACTGGGAAGTTGTACGGCTTCGGCGGCGAGTCGGTGGACCACTCCAGGCTGTCGCCCTCCCACGGGTCCGGCGACGCGGGCCGCCCGCGCCTGATGGCGTGTACCACGCCGATGAGGACCAGCAGCAACCCGATCGCGAGCAGGTACGACCCGGCGGTGCTGACCAGGTTCCAGCCGTCCCAGCCCGGCTCGCTGCGATAGGTGTAGACCCGCCGCGGCATGCCGAACAGCCCGTACAGGTGCATGGGGAAGAACGTGACGTGCATGCCGGCGAAGACCAGCCAGAACGCCCACCGGCCGAGCCCTTCGTGGTACATCCGGCCGGTGATTTTCGGCAGCCAGTAGTAGGTGCCGGCGAGCATGGGGAACACCGCCCCGCCGATGAGGACGTAGTGGAAGTGGGCCACGACGAAGTAGGAGTCGGTGACCTGCTGGTCGAAGGCGGTCAGCGCGAACATCGTGCCGGTGAAGCCGCCGAGCACGAACGTCACGATGAACCCGATCAGGAACAGCATCGGCACCTTCAGCACCAGCCGGCCGAGTGCCATGGTGGCCAGCCAGGCGAAGATCTGGATGCCCGACGGGATGGTGATGATGGTGCTGGCCGCGCTGAAGAAGCTGTACGACAGGCGGGGCAGGCCGGTCGCGAACATGTGGTGCACCCAGACGCCGAACGAGATGATCGCGATGGAGACGATGGCGAGCACGATGAGCACGTAGCCGACCACGCCGCGGCGGGTGAACGCGGGCAGCACCGCCGAGACGATGCCCAGGGCCGGCATGACGATGATGTAGACGTCGGGGTGCCCGAAGATCCAGAACAAGTGCTGCCAGAGCAGGACGTTGCCGGCGGCGCCGGGGTCGAAGAAGTGGGTGCCGAAGCGCCGGTCGAGGAAGAGCATGGCGTTGTCGAGGTTCAGCGCCGGCAACGCGAAGATCACCATGAAGGCGGTGGCGACGATCGCCCAGACGAACAGCGGCACCCGGTTCAGCGACATGCCGGGCGCGCGGAGCTTGAGCGCGGTGACGATGAAGTTGATCGAGCCGGCGGTGGTGGCGATGCCGAGGAACAGCAGGCCGAGGCTGTAGACGTCCATGTGCAGGCCCGGCGTGTTCTGCTCCTCGGTCAGGGGCACGTAGGCGAACCAACCGGCGTTGGGGGCGGCGCCGAAGGGCAGGCTGGCCCACATGAAGAGCCCGGCGAAGAGGAACACCCAGTAGCCGAGCGCGTTGAGCTTCGGGAAGGCCATGTCCCGGGAGCCGATCATCAGCGGGACGAGGAAGTTGCCGAACCCGAACAGCATCGGGGTGGCGAACAGGAAGATCATCGCCGTGCCGTGCATGGTGAACAGCTGGTTGTACTCCTGCGGCGACAGCAGCCGGGACTCCGGGCGGGCCAGCTGGGTACGCATGGCCAGCGCGCTCAGGCCGGCGAGGACGAAGAAGAACCCGGCGGTGACCAGGTAACGCCGGCCGATCCGCTTGTGGTCGACGGTGCTGAACCAGGAGCGCAGCGAGGGCCGCTCGCCCCAGTGCTCCTCCAGTGCGGCCAGTTCCTCCCGGCTGGCGCCGGGCGCCGGTGCCGCGGTCGTGGACATCCCTTCCCCCACTCCGCTCACCTCAGCGACTGCAGGTACGCGATGAGGTCCGGCAATCGGCTCGCGTCCACCGGCTGCGGTGGCATGTAGTTGCCCGGCTTGACCGTCTGCGAGTTGGCGATCCACCCGCCGAGGTGGCCACCGTCGTTGGGCACCGCTCCGGCTCCGATGCTCCAGCGGGAGCCGACGTCGGACAGGTCGGGCCCGATCCGGCCGTTCGCGGCGGTCCCCCGGATGGCGTGGCAGCCGGCGCAGCTGCCCTGTAGGAACGCCTCCTGGCCGCGCCGTTGGGCGTCGGTCCGCGGGGCGGGAGCCGGCGCGGCGAGCCGGGCGACCCAGGCGTCGTAGTCCTGCCGCGGTTCGGCGACCACCCGGAAGGCCATGTGGGCGTGCTGGGTGCCGCAGTACTCGGCGCACTGGCCCCGGTAGTTCCCGGCCCGCTCGGCGTGCAGCCAGGTCTCGCGGACCTCGCCGGCGATCAGGTCGGTCTTGGGCATCAGTTGCGGCACCCAGAAGCTGTGCAACACGTCGGCGGTCCGCAACCGGACCCGGACCTTCTCCCCCACCGGGATGTGCAGTTCGTTGGCGGTGGCGCCGTCGACGCCCTGCACGCGTACCTCCCACCACCACTTGTGGCCGGTGACCTCGATGGTCGGTGCGCGCGGGTCGGGGTCGTCGCCGAGTGCGGCGAGGTCGCGCAGGCCGACGGCGTACACCGTCACCAGGACCACCAGCGGGATGCCCGCGCCGGCGACGGTGACGAAGCGCAGCGGCTGGCCGTGGCGGACCCGGACGTCGCGGCGCCGGCGGACCAGCAGGGCCCAGGCCAGCACCGCCATGACCTCGGCGAAGACGGCCATGGAGATCCAGAACAGCAGCCACCACAGGTTCGCGACGCGTCCCGCCCCGGAACCTGCCGGGTCCAGCGCGGACGGTGCCCCGGCCGAGCAGCCGGCGAGGGCCAGCCCACCACCCAGCACCACGACCGGGAGGAGCTGCCGGCGCCGGCGCTCCGCTGCGGAGCGCGTCGTCACGTCGCGTCTCGTGTCCACCGGCACCGACCCTAACCATGGCTGTGGCATATGCCGGGCCTTACCGGAATTTGCCCGATTTCGTCCTTAGTCCGTTTAGAGTCGGTGCTCGGGAAACAGCCGGGCCAGCGCCGACGGCGCGGACAGGAAGATCATGCGAACCACCACCGTGGACCTGACCGCCGACAACCCGCGGGGAGCCCACGCGCGCCGCACGACGGCCTGGATCGCCGCCGGGTTCGCCACGGCGGCCGGGCTCACCGGCGGATTCCTCGCGCCCGCCGACGCGACACAGGGACAGGCGCAGCGGCTGATGTACCTCCACGTGCCCGCCGCCTGGGTGGCGTACCTGGCGTTCGCCGCCGTCCTGGCCGCCAGCACCGCCCACCTGATCCGCGGGGACCTGCGCTGGGATCGCGTCGCGCGGGGCTGCGCCGAGATCGGGGTCGTCCTCACCGCCCTGGCCATCGGCACCGGATCCCTCTGGGGACGGCTCACCTGGGGCACCTGGTGGGCCTGGGACCCGCGGCTGGTCAGCACCGCGCTGTTGCTGCTGGCGTACACCGGGTATCTGGCCCTGCGCCGGGCGCTCGCCGAACGCACCGGCGGACCCGACGGCGGCGACCGGCGGATCGCCCGCCCGGCCGCGGTCTTTGGCATCGCCGGCTTCCTGCTCGTCCCCGTGGTCCACTTCTCGGTGCTCTGGTGGCGCTCACTGCACCAGCAGGCCACCGTCCTCGCCCCGGAACGGCCACCGATCGACCCCCGGATGGCGCTCGCGCTGCTGCTGGCGGTGGCGGCGGCGAGCACGGCCGCGCTCCTCGCCCTGGCACACCGGATGCTCCGGCTGGAACGCCGGCTCGCGGCCACCGGCGAGCTGCCGACGACCGGGGCGGGCGCCGCGCGCAGCCCGGCGCGGGTGAGATGATCCGCCGGCCCGGACGCCTCGCGCTGGTCGCGGTGCTGCTCGCCGCCGGCGGCCTGCTGGTCACCAGCGCCATGCGGGACACCCTCACCTACTACCGCACTCCGGGCGAGGTGCTCACCGACCCGGGGGCCGGCCGGCAACGTGTCCGCCTCGGCGGGGAGGTCGTCCCGGGCTCCCTGCGCCGCGACGGTGACCTCGTGGTGTTCGCGCTGGCCGACGCCGGCCAGCAGGTGACCGTACGCCAACGTGGCGTGCCACCGGAGACCTTCCGCGAGGGCGAGGACGCGGTCGTCGAGGGACGCCTGGGCACCGACGGGGTGTTCGACGCCGACCAGGTGCTGATGCGCCACGGCAACGAGTACCGTCCCTCCTCCCCCGCCAACCCGGGACGGTCCGATGCTCGGTGACCTCGGCGGCGGCGCCCTCGCCGCCGGACTGCTCGCCGCCCCCCTCGCCACGCTGCTCTGGCTGCGGGTGGCCCTGCTCGGCGCCCCGGCCCGGCCCGCCCGCCTGGCCTCGCTCGGCGCACTGCTCGCCGCCGCCTCGGCCTGCGCCACCCTGGAGGCGGCGCTGCTGCGGCACGACTTCAGCGTGCGGTTCGTCGCCGAGAACGGCGGCCGGCACGTGCCCGGCTACTACACGATCACCAGCCTCTGGTCCGCGATGGACGGGTCACTGCTGCTCTGGCTCCTGGTCCTCGGCGGGTACGGCGTCGCGCTCGCGCGGGGGCGACCGGACCGGCTGCGTGCGTACGCGATGGTGGTGGTCGGCGTGGCGACCACCTTCTTCTTCGCGCTCTCGACCTTCGCGGCCAACCCCTTCCGCACCGTGCACCCCGTGCCGCTCGACGGGCCGGGCCCGAACCCCCTGCTGCAACAGCACCCGGCGATGGGCGTGCACCCACCCCTGCTGTACGTCGGCTACCTCGGCACGGTGGTGCCGTTCGCCCTGGCGCTGGCCGCCCCGCTCGCCGGGGCACACGGACGGAACTGGATCCGGCAGGCACGGCCCTGGGCGCTGGTGGCCTGGTGCTCGCTGACCGCCGGCGTCGTCCTGGGGGCCTGGTGGTCGTACGCGGTCCTCGGGTGGGGCGGCTACTGGGCCTGGGACCCGGTGGAGAACGCCTCGCTGCTGCCCTGGCTGACCACCACCGCCCTCCTGCACACCAGCCTCGGCGGTGGTCGGGGGCGGGAACGCTGGAACAGTGTGCTCGCCTGCGCCGGATTCCTGCTGGTGCTGCTCGGCACCTTCCTGACCCGTTCCGGCGCCGTGGCGAGCGTGCACGCGTTCACCGACTCGCCACTGGGGCCGCTGCTGCTCGGTTTCGTCGTGCTGGCCGTGCTGGCCGCCACCGTCCTCGCCGGCCGGCGGCAACCGGCGCCGGCCCGCCGGGCCGCCCCGCCCTGGTCCCGGGGTGCCGCCGTCCTGGTCAACGCCGTCCTGCTGGTCACCATCGCCGCCGTGGTGCTGATCGGCACCGTGCAGCCGCTGCTGTCCGAGCCACTCACCGGCAGCCGGGCCAGCGTCGGCGCCGGCTACTACCAGCGCACCGCGGTGCCGCTGGCCGTGGTGGTTCTGCTGCTGGCCGGAGTCGCCCCCGCCCTACAGGTGCGCAACCCGGCCGAGGCGCTGCGCCGCCTCGCCCTACCCGGCGCGGCGGCCCTGGCGACCGTGGCCACCGTCGGGCTGCTCAGCCGGCCCGGACCGGCGGCACTCACCGCGTTCGGTGCGGCCGCCTTCGTCCTCACCGGCCTGCTCGCCGCCGGCCCCCGACGCTGGGCCGCGGTGCTGGCGCACGCCGGACTCGCCCTGGTCGCCGTGGGCGTCGCCGCCTCCTCCGCGTACGGGCGGGCCGACGAGCGGACCCTACGGGTGGGCGAGACGCTGACCGTGGGCGACGTGTCGGCCCGGCTGGTGACGGTGCAGCGCGGCACACCGGGCGGCCGGATGACCGTACGGGCCCGGCTGGTCGTGTCCTCGGGCGGCGCGACCCGGACGGCCGCCCCCGCGTTGCGCTACGACCCGGCGCGGGACACCGCCGTCACCGTGCCGGCGATCGACGGCGGCCCCCGCCGGGACGTCTACCTCACCCTCATCGCCGTGGCCAGCGACGGCGGCGACGCGACGGTTCGCCTTGCGGTGAACCCGCTGGTCGGGCTCATCTGGGCGGGCGGCGCGGTCGCGACCGCCGGTGGGCTGCTCGCCCTCGGCGACGCGGCGCGCTCGCGACGGAGGCGGCGGGCGGAGCCGGCCGGTCGGCGGGCACCGGTGGCGGCCGGAGTTCCGGCGTGAGCGCGG
Source organism: Micromonospora sp. MH33 (assembly GCF_003013775.1). Lineage (NCBI taxonomy): Bacteria > Bacillati > Actinomycetota > Actinomycetes > Micromonosporales > Micromonosporaceae > Micromonospora > Micromonospora sp. MH33. The sequence goes on along the minus strand of NZ_MUYZ01000036.1, from coordinate 974 downwards.
GAGCCGGGCGGTTCTGGTGGCGGCGGATCAGGCCGGCCCCGGCCGTCGTCCTGCTGCTCGCCGTCGGCCTCGGGGTCGCCGTCACCACCGGACACCGCTCCGGGCCCGGCCAGGTCGGGCGACCGCCGGTGGTGGCCGCGCCCGCACTGACCGGCACCACCCTCACCGGTGAGCGGTTCGACCTGGCGGCGGCGCGCGGGCACGTCGTGGTGGTCAACGTCTTCGCCTCGTGGTGCGGACCCTGCCGCGACGAACTGCCGCTGCTGGTCGAGACCGCCCGACACTGGTCACCGCAGGGACTGGAGGTGGTCGGACTCAACCTGCGCGACGGCCCGGACGCGGTGCGCGCGCTGCTGGACCAGGCGCACGCCGGCGATCTCACCGTGCTGCCCGACCCGGACGGCACCCGGGCCGTCGAGTGGGGCGTCCGGGGCGTACCCGAGACGTTCGTCGTCGACCGGGACGGGCGGATCGTGGCCCACCAGCCGGGCGTGGTGACCGGGCAGTGGCTGCGGGAGCGGCTGTCCCCGCTGCTGGAGGGAGCGTGACCCGGCGCCTGCTCGTCGCGCTGGCGCTGGCGGCGCTGGTCGCGCTGGCGGTCGCCGGGCTGGTCCGGTCGGCGGCGTCGCCCGACCGGGCGGACCGGGCCACCGCGATCGCGGCCGGACTGCGCTGTCCGGCCTGCCAGGGTGAGTCGGTGGCGGACTCCCGTTCCCCGATCGCCGCCTCCATGCGACAGGTGATCGCCGACCAGGTGGCCCAGGGCCGCAGCCCGCGCGAGGTCCGCCGCTGGTTCGTCGACCGGTACGGCGAGGAGGTACTCGCGCAGCCGCCCCTGCGCGGCCCGGCGCTGCTGCTGTGGGCCGTGCCCGCGGTGGCGCTGCTCGGTGCCGGCGCCGGCGCGCTGCGTACCCTGCGTCCCCGGCGCCCGGACGGTGAACGGCGCCGCCCGGACGGCGGTTCGACGCGGGGCC
>NZ_MUYZ01000359.1:0-6112 GCF_003013775.1 Micromonospora sp. MH33 | reverse complement strand
CGCCGTCCGTTACGAAGCCACCGTCACCATCGCCGCGATCAACCAATGGCTATGACCCTTACCAAACACGGCCTAGCTGATCACCTCCTGATCCGTCGGGTCGCTCGACCCACCCGAAGCATCTTCAGCAAGACACATCAACAGATCATGACCGACGAACCACCTACACCGAGACAGGATCACCACCGCAGTCTTGGTCAAGCTGCTCTCTCCGCAGCTCACAGCCCCGGCCTCGAACCAAGTGCAGATGGATGGAACATCCCCGGCTCCGGTGGGCGAAGCGTGATGATCATGCCGCCTCCCGTTGGACTCGCTCGACGAGTTTGCCATGTTCGAAGCAGGCGCCAGTACGCACGAGGGCGTCCCCGCCGCGCCACCGCGATCCTGCAGGCCATTCTCGTCCTGCACCACGTGGAGACCGGCCGCTACTCAGGATGAAAAGGGGCTCAAGGGCCCGTCGTGCAGCCATACGTACAGCCCAGACCGCCAGCCAGGGCCGACGACATCCGACTGCAGGCGCTGTCGAGCAACGACCTGCGCCAGCAGCGCTGACTGCGGCGCCTGGCTAGTCGTCGTCAGGATGGGTGAAGCGGTGAGGGTTGGTGGCGGGGTTGTGGGGGCCGTGGTCGCTGGGCAGCTCGTGCAGCCAGCGGCGCAGCCCGGGCTCGGTGGTCAGCGTCCAGACCGGTCCGGCGGGATGCTCGTCGTGAATGCCGGTGACGACGGGCATGGCGGTAGGCACACCGGCGAGCGCGCGTAGCAGGTTGGCCTCGCGGCGTCGGCTCCGCACGCGCAGCAGGACGGGGTAGCGGGGCCCGAACTGGGCGAGGCGCTCGTAGCCGCGCAGCTTGCGCAGCACGACGGCGAGCGGTTCGGTGCCGTTGTCGTGCTCCAGGAAGAATCCCACCTGCTGGTCCCCGACGCACCACACGCCATGCCCGTCGGGCCGGATGCCGGCGACGGCATAGGCGGCGGTCGCGTGCTGCTCGGACCACCACCTCGCCAGCCGCACGTTTGGATGGCTGCGCGCGTGAGCGAGGAGGTCGACGAACAGTTGATTGGTGCCGAGCAGGTGGGCGAGTCGACAACTGCCCACGATGCGTTCGGTGCGCTCGATGCTACTGCGCGGCGGTCGGGCGTCGGGCCGATCCGGGTCGTTGTAGGCGGTGGGGTGCACGAGCATGCCGAGGGGACGGAGGGCGTAGAGGTACTGCCCGTCGCCGGTGGTGATGTCCACGAAGCGGCTGACGGCCTCGATGCCGTGCAGGGTGGCCAGCCGCAGCCGCGCGGAACGGCGGGAGGTGAACGCCGCCTCCGTGATCTGGTCGGCCGAGAGCACATAGTGCTCGGCGAGCCAGGCGAGGAGCTGACGGTCGCGGAGGGTGAGCCGACGCAGGTGCTCCAGACGCGAGCGGCGGCTTGTGTTGCTGCGCGAGCCGAGGAGCCGGGGGTTGGATGACCGGGGATGGGAAGACAGGACGATCGGTAGACACGAGCGGACATCCCTTCAGGGAGGAAGTGGATCCCCTCCGTTGGAGGGGTGTCTGGAACCAGGGGTGGTGGTGACCGTGCCGGTGGGCCGCCGTGTGCTGCACTGACAGGCCTGCCCGCGCTGATCGGTCAGCGCGATCAGCCCTTGGTGGTGAAGGGCGGAGGAAGCGTCTGCGGAAGGGGTGACGGAAACCCCACCAGGCGCCTGACAGACGCCGAAAGAATCTCCCTCAGCCCGGCCACCTGGCCACACCGGGCGGCGCGTTCGCGGTCAATCGGGCTCAAGGCCTGGCTTTGTCGCTCTCCACACGGGGCGCGCGGCTTCGCTGGGGTGGCCTTGAGTAGCGGTCGGCCAGAGCGTCGATGGCGCCGATGTCCTGCGCCGGAACCGCGCGCTGCGGCCTGCCGGATCGCGGCCGCCTCGCCGATCAACGGCTTCGGTGGGCGGGTCCTCATGGTGAACGCCGGCGTCTGCCGGCCGCCCACGACCAGACGGGTGGCGGCGGTGTAGGCGTCGAGGTGGGTCAGGTCGTGCTCGTCGAGCTCCGGCAGGGTATGCCGAGCCAGGACGCGGGCGTCCTCCGGCGCGCACGAAAAGTAGATCTTGTTTCGGGCGTTCGCCGACGCCGCGGCGAGAAGGTCCTTCGGGAACTGGGCGAGGTCCTGGTGCGGTGCGCGTGACCTCCCAGAGAAGACTGAAGAGCTCACTGGGTCGGTCCCGGTATGGACCACCGTCCATCATTGGTGAGGGCCCGCCGCTCGGCGGCAGCTGGGCGGGTAGGGCGGCGATGAGCTCGTCGGCACGGCAGGTGCCCATCGTGGTGGTGATCATGTCGTCGTTGCGGCGGGTGGCCAGCACATAGCCGACGTCTCGTTCTTCCAGCCAGACTCGCAGGCTCTTGACCTGCCCGTAGGCCTCGTCGGCGGTGACCCACCCGGCCGGCACCCCGGCGTCAAGGGCCCGGGCCAGCATGGTCTTGGCGATCTGCGGCTTGGTCGCGAACTCGACGTCGTCGGGGATGCCCGCGTCTCGGCAGCGTTCACGGTCGTCGGTCCAGGTCGCGGGCAGATACAACTGCCGGTCGATCAGCCCGTGCCCCTTGGCCGTGTGGCCAGGAACACCCCGACCTGGCAGTTCTCAACTCGGGTGCAGCCGCTCACCTACTGACCAAGATCGCCGGATACACCGTTAGCGAGACAGCCGCGGCCGTCAGGGTTGCTGGGCGGTGACTGGTTCGATGTGGTGCCGGCGTGCCAGTACGACGATGGCCAGGACCGCCATGGTGACAATGGCCAGGAGTGAGAGGAGGTAGGGCTTGCCCGGGATTATCTGGGCTGAGATGAGGGAGAAGTCCCACATCCCGTGGATGATGGCCGGCACGGTGATGCCGCCGGAGTGGCGCCGGGTGAGGTAGAGGAAGTAGCCGGCGACCATGGTGGTCAGTACCTGGGCGAAGGCTACGGCACCTACGGCGAGCAGGTTGGTGGCGTGGGCGAGGGCGAAGATGACCGTGGACCACAGGGCGACCTTTCCTTCGGTGAACCCGGTGGAGCGGAACACGGTCACCCCGAGCCCACGGAATATCAGTTCCTCGCTGGCGCCGATCAGCAGTGCGGAGAGCAGGAGTGTCAGGGTGAAGGTGGCGCCCTTGGTGGCGAGGGCGCCGTAGTCGGTCACGATGAGAGCGCAGGTCGCCATGCCGATGGGCACGACCACGACCCAGCGCTGGACCGGATGGTTATCCCGCAGGACCGGCGGCCACCAGCGAAGCCAGGAGATGGCCGCGATCACCAGCACGACGGAGACCGCCTCCGGAACCGTGATGCTGCGCCACATCTCGTTCAGCGTTCTGGGCGCGGCGTACCTCGTTTCCAGGCCACTGGTCAGGGTCATTGCCAGCCCGTGGAGCACGACCAGGTAGGCGACGACCATGCCGACGAACGCGACCACGGATAGGCGTCGGCTGTCCGCCGGCAGGAGGTGCCGCGAGTTCGGCGGCGGCGTCATGCCACCCTCTGCTCCTTCATACCGAGTCAGGTCCACGCCTCGCCGCCGCATCACGGCGCCGGCTACCCCGCTTCGGCCGAATCATTCCGGCCGTCTACGGCTGGTCCTCGACTGTCGCGCAGGCGGTGGTGGCGATGGAGGGGGCCCGCGCGCGATGAACGAGGTCGACGACCGGACCACGGCGCGACGGGTGCTGATCGCCATCGGCCTAGTCCTCGCGACCGCGGCAGTTGAGGGCTCTTCAGGCGCTCCTGGTCATGGATGGACCACCGCTAGGGTGCGTACCTCGATCGTGGGCCAGCGCCCGGCGCCCGGCGGCGCTGGGGTCATGTCATCTCGGTGTAAAAAATTCTGGACACGATGTCAAGCATCAGATACGTTAGCCGTGTCAAAGATTTTGTACATCGAGGAGCTGGTCATGGCGCATCGAGAGAAGCGGGCGTGGATCATGTTGGTGGTCGCCGTGGTGGCGTACGCGATCTACGTGACGATCGTCGTGGGCCGCGCGGGCGGGCGGCATCTGACCGAGGTCCCGTACGCCGCGGCGCTGTTATGGACCGTCGGCGCGTCGATCGTGGCGAACATTGTGGCCGAGATGGCGATCGGCATGGTGAGCCCGAAAGCGTCGCGCGTGGCCGACGCGCGGGACCGGCAGATCGGCCAGCTGGGCGACCACGTCGGCCAGTCATTGCTGGTGATCGGGGCGGTCGCGGCGATGCTCATGGCGATGGCTGGGTGGGACCGGTTCTGGATCGCCAACGTGATCTACCTGGCATTCGTGCTGTCGGCAGTCCTCGGCTCGATCGCGAAGATCGGCATGTACCACGGGCGGCTGCCGCAATGGTGAAGCCGACCCGCGTGACCAACTCCATCCGCGCGCTGCGCTTCGCGCACGGCGAGATGACCCAGGCCCAGCTCGCCGAGCGCATCGGCGTGACGCGGCAGACCGTGATCGCCATCGAGCAGGGCCGGTACTCGCCCTCCCTCGAGATGGCCTTCCTCATCGCCCACGTCTTCGGGGTCCGGCTCGACGACGTGTTCCAGTACCCCGACTCCCCCGAGGAGACCACATGAAAGCAATCGTCCAGGACGTGTACGGCCCGGCTGACCTGCTGCAGCTGCGCGACATCGACCAGCCGGCGGTCGGCGACGACGAGGTACTCGTGCGGGTGCGCGCCGCGGGCGTGGATCCCGGCGTGTGGCACCTCATGACCGGCCGCCCCTATCTGCTGCGCGCGTTCGGGTTCGGGCTTCGCCGGCCCACCGTCCCGGTGCGCGGTCGCGACCTCGCCGGAGTGGTGGAGGCCGTCGGCGCGGCAGTGACTGACCTGCGCCCCGGCGACGAGGTCTACGGCACCAGCGAGACCGGCTCGTACGCCGAGTACGCCACCGCCCGCCGCGACCGGCTGGCGCACAAGCCAGCGACCATCTCCTTCGAGCAGGCCGCGGCTACCCCGGTCTCCGGCACGACCGCACTACAGGCAGTGCGCCACTGCGGCGGCGTCCAGCCGGGCCAGCAGGTGATGGTCATCGGCGCCGCGGGCGGCGTCGGCAGCTTCGCCGTACAGATCGCCAAGGTGTACGGCGCCACCGTGACCGGCGTGTGCAGCCCCGGCAAGGCCGACCTCGTCCGATCCCTCGGCGCCGACGACGTAATCGACTACACCCGCGACGAGGTCGACCGCCACGGCGTCCGCTACGACGTCGTCATAGACACCGCCGGCAACCGACCGATGTCGCTGCTGCGCCGCGCGCTCACGCCGCACGGCACTCTGGTCCTCGTCGGCGGCGAGAGCGCCGGCGGCCGGCTCCTCGGCGGATTCGACCGGCAGATGCTGCGCGCACCACTGCTGTCGATGGTCACCCGCCAGCGGCTGCGCAACCTGATCGCCAAGGAACGCGCCGCCGACCTCGACGAGCTACGTCGGCTCATCGAGTCCGGCGCCGTGACACCGGTCATCGACCACACGTTCCCCTTGGTCGCGGCACCCGACGCGATCCGGCACGTCGCCGCGGGCCACGCCACCGGAAAAACCGTCGTCACCGTGTAGGTACGCGCCGCCCGCCGGTGCGTCCCCATCCTTCCCTCAAGACACGAACATGCAGCTGACCGACACCACGTCGATGGCCGGCAACATCACCCAACGCCCTCACATCGTCATGTGCGGACGCCTGGGCCAGCTGGGGGCGACGTACTCCGATCTGCCTCGGATGAAGGTCACCAACTCGCGCGTCAGGTCGACCGCGTCGACCTTCCATCCAGCGTTCAGCCACGCGTGTGCTTGGACGCGTGTCCGGTTGAAGGTGTTGCCCCACCAGGTCCGGTCGGACCGCGCGCTCGCCGGCAAGCGCGCGCCGAGAACTGCCTCAAGCCGCTGGAACGACATCTGCCCGCCCAAGCGCGTCAGCAACTCGCGCTACGCCTGATCCTCGGGTGCGCGTCCGTCCCAGAGTGTTCCGCACCGGGTTTGATGGAGACATCGAAACCTGGGAGGAACACCAGCGATGCCCGCACCGAAGAAGTACAACGATGAGCTGCGTGAGCGTGCGACTCGGTTGGCGGTCGAGGCCCGCCGGGATCCGGCGTCCGCGGTCGGGGCGATCCGTCGGATC
>NZ_MUYZ01000358.1:0-6118 GCF_003013775.1 Micromonospora sp. MH33 | reverse complement strand
GCGCGTCGCGCGGATCCGCCAGCCGCAGGGGCCCGGACGGCGCGTCGGGCAGCACGGTGTCGCCGAGCAGGGCCACGCGCCGGTGCCCGAGGCCGGCGACGTGGGCGGCGACGGACCGGGCAGCGGCCCGCTCGTCGATGCCGACGTAGCGGTCCGCCGGGCCCGCGGCGCTGGGGGCGGTGGTGACGAGGGGCAGCCCGCGGTCCCGGATCGCGTCGAGCACGTACTCCTCGTCGCCGACGCAGTAGACGCAGAAGCCGTCGACCGCGGCGTTGTCGACGGCCGCCCGGGCCCGGTCGCGGTCGCTGGGCAGCGGCACCAGCAGCAGGCTGGTGGAGTGCCGCTCGGCGACCTGGCCGACGCCGGCCAGGAAGCGCACCGCGAACGGGTCGGTGAACGCGTAGGAGAGCTCGGAGGTGAACAGGACGCCGATCGCGCCGACGAAGCCGCGGCGCAGCGAGCGGGCGGTCGGGTCGGGGCCCGGGTAGCCGAGGCGGCGCGCGGCGTCGAGGATCTTCGCCCGCAGCGCCGCGGAGAGCTGGTCCGGCCGGCTGTAGGCGTTGGAGACGGTGCTGCGGGACACGCCCACCGCGTTCGCGACGTCCTGCAGGGTCGGCTTCACCGGTCAGCCTCTCTGAATCGATCCAGTACTGTATCGATTCAGAAGCTACTCCACCGAGCGCCCGGCGTCAACGGAAGACCGGCGCGGTCAGGCCGGGTAGAGCTCGTCCCGGATCCGGGTCAGCAGCTCGGGGGTGCGTTCCGGCGGCGCGGCCTCCCCGCACAGCCGGTCCATGGCCCCCGCGTAGTAGTCGAGGTCCTCGCGCCGGTCGAGGTAGACGGCGCTGGTCAACTGTTCGATGTAGACGATGTCCGGCAGGTCCTGGTCGCCGAAGCGCAGGATGCTGAAGGCGCCACCGGCGGCGGCGTGCCCGCCGGCGTCGAACGGGACGACCTGGAGCCGGACGTGCGGTGCGGCGGTCGCCTCGATCAGCGCGTCGAACTGACGGCGCATCACCTCGGGGCCACCGACGGGCCGGCGCAGGGTGGCCTCGTCGAGCACCGCCCAGAGCTGCGGCGGGTCGCTGCGGCGCAGCAGTTCCTGGCGTTCCATCCGCAGGTTCACCCGCCGGTCGACCTCCGCCGGCGGAGCGCCGCGGTGGCCGAGCAGGATCACCGCCCGGGCGTACGCAGGGGTCTGGAGCAGGCCTGGGACGAACTGCACCTCGTACGTGCGGATCAGCGCGGCGGCGGCCTCGAGCCCCAGGTAGGACTGGAACCAGCCGGGCAGCACGTCACCGTAGCGGTGCCACCAGCCGGGGCTGTTCGCGTCCCGGGCGAGCTTGAGCAGCGCCGCCCGTTCGTCGGGCGCGGTGACGCCGTAGAGGGTGAGCAGGTCGGCGACGTCGCGTTCCTTGAAACCGACCCGGCCGAGCTCCATCCGGCTGATCTTGGATTCGGAGGAGCGGATCTCCCAGCCCGCGCTCTCCCGGCTCACCCCGGCGCCCTCCCGGAGCCGGCGCAGCTGCGCCCCGAGCAGCATGCGCAGCACGGTCGGGCCGCTGGTCGGGCCTCCCTCGACGGGCACCGTCGTCACCTGGCCGTCCTTCGCACGCAGACTGTCCGGACCGGACGCCCCAGCCCGGCCGAGGAGTAAGCATGCCATGGACCGACAGTGATATGCACTCCCCCGGACGGCGGATGCGCGGTCCCGTCAGCGGGACGGCCGGCGGGCGATCAGGTGGTCGAAGTCGCCGTCGCGGGCGCCGAGCACGAACGCGGCGATCTCGTCGACCGTGTAGATGAGCGCCGGCCCCTCCGGGTGCCGGGAGTTGCGTACCGCGATGCCACCGCCGTCGGGCAGCTCGGCCAGCTCGACGCAGTTGCCGCTCGGGTTGCTGCGCCGGCTCTTGAGCCACCGCACCGGCGGTAGCTCACTGGTGGGTACGCCGTTCGAGGGCTGCTGCATGGGGGCATCCTTCACGGAAAGAGCCAGCCGATGCCGCGGGGAGGGGCGGTGGGTGGCGACGGGGTGTTGTCGACTGTAGACGGAGATGCACGTGCATCTGCTATTGCATCTGCAATGGACACCGAGCATGATAACGCACGTGCGGTGTACCCGGACGTTCACGCTCGGTTACCCGGATCCCGGTTGCGAGCAGGGCGAACATTCCCGGCCCGGCGCCGTTCGGCGCGGCCCTGGACTGCGGTGAGGGAGGGCACGTGCCGGATCCGATGACCGTCGCCTCCGGCATCTCCGCGGTCGGCGCCCTGGCCTCCGCCTGGCAACTGCGCCGCCGGGCCGTACGCGCCGAGGCCGAGATCGAGCTGCTCCAGGCCGAGCTGGCGGCCGAGCGGCATGCGGCCAGCCACGACCCACTCACCGGGCTGCCCAACCGACGCGCCTTCTTCCGGCTGGCCGCCACCCTGCTCACCGACGCCGCCGGCAAGCCACTCGTGGCGATCGTGCTGGACCTCGACGACTTCAAGCAGGTCAACGACCGCTACGGGCACGCCGCGGGCGACCAGGTGCTGGTCAGTGTTGCGCAGCGGCTGGCCGCGTTCGCCGGGGACAACCTCGTCGCCCGGCTGGGCGGCGACGAGTTCGCCGGCCTGCTGGTCAGCCCGATGGTGGACCGGCGCTGGATCGAGCACGCCACCCGCCGGCTCTGCGAGGCGCTCGCCGCGCCGATCCCCCTGGGCGCCCGCAGCATCCGGGTGACCGCCTCGGTCGGGCTCGCCCCGGTGCACGGCCCGACCCAGCTCACCGACGCGCTGTGCCGGGCCGACGCGGCGATGTACCAGGCGAAGACGGTCGGCGCGGCCCGCGCGGCCCGCCAGCTCGTCGCCGAGCGCTGAGCCGGCCGGCGGTCAGCACGCCGGCGACCGGGGTCGCGCACCGCGACCCGGGCCGCGAGCAGGTGGTCCACCCGGCGCCGGTCAGCGCCAGCCGTAGCCCGTGCGCAGCGCCTGCCCCACCCGGTCGAACCGGCGCCGGTCCAGCACCGCACCCTCGCGGCGGATGCTGTCCTCGCGCATGGTGAGCACCCGGTCCAGGCGGACCCAGCTCGGCCTCTGGTCCCGGTCCCACTCCCCCGGGCCCAGCGCCAGCCAGTGCCGCTGGCCGTCGCGGTCGCTCTGGCTGGACAGCATCAGCCCGAACAGCGTGCGGCTCTGGCGGCCCACCACCAGCACCGGCCGGTCCTTGCCCTGGCGGGGGTCGTCCTCGTACGGCACCCAGGTCCAGACGATCTCCCCCGGGTCGGCCTGCCCGTCCAGCTCCGGCGCGTACGCCAACTCTCGCCGCTGCAACACGGCGACCTGGCGGCGCCGGGCCACCTGGGCCGGGATCAGCCGGGCGGTACGGGTGGGCGCGGCCGTGCCCCCGGTGATCCGGCCGAGCCGGGACGCCACGTTCCTCAACAGACCTGCCACGGCGGGCAGCCTATCCCCCGCCACGGGACGGGCGCGCGGCGGCAGAGGCGGGGAAACCGGTGGCCGCGCCGGCCGGCGCTCCGCGACGATGCCCCGGTGACCGTTCCCCACCACCAGATCCGGGCCGCCTTCACCGCCGACACCATCACCGTCTACCAGGCGTACCCGCCGGAGATCGCCGACGCCGCGCTGGCCGCCGGCCGGTTCGTGCCGCCGTTCAAGCGGGAGCGGATGACGTGGATCAAGCCCTCGTTCCGGTGGATGATGTACCGCTGCGGCTGGGCGCTCAAGCCCGGCCAGGAACGGGTGCTCGCCGTGGAGATCAGCCGGGCGGGCTTCGAGTGGGCGCTCGGGCACGCCTGCCTGAGCGGCTACGACCCACGACGGCACCCGGACCGGGAGAGCTGGCGGCGGCAGCTGCGGACCAGCCCGGTGCGGGTGCAGTGGGACCCGGAACGATCGCTGCGGCTGGCCCCGCTGGCGTACCGGTCGGTGCAGGTGGGACTGGCCGGCGAGGCGGTACGCCGCTACGTCGACGAATGGCTGGTCGGCCTCACCGACGTCACGCCGCTGGCCCGGGCGGTGCACGCCCGCCTCACCGCCGGCGACGAGCCCGGCGCGACCGCGCTGCTGCCGGTCGAGCGGCCGTACCCGCTGCCGGCCGAGGTGGCCCGGGTGGCCGACGCCGGTTCGGACTGAAGCGCCGAGGCCGCCGGCCGGCCCGGAATGGTTGACTCGCCTGGTCGAGAACGGTGGTGGTCGGCATGACCTTCGAGGTACGCACGCGCAGCCTGCCGGGCCGGCCGGCGGCGATCGGCGCGGCGGGCCCGTTCACGCTGGTGGTGGACCGTCCGGCGGACGGCGGCGGGGACGGACTCGGCTTCAACGGCGGGCAGCTGCTCTACCTGGCGGTCGCCGGCTGCGTCTCCAACGACCTGTTCCGCGAGGCCCGGGCGGCCGGGATCACCCTGCACCGGGTCGAGGTGACCGTGCACGGCGACTTCACCGGCGACCCGGCGGTGTCGACGGAGGTCGGCTACGACGTCCGGGTCGAGGGCGACGCGACCGCCGCCCGGCTGCGGGACCTCGTCGCCCGGGTGGACGCCATCGCGGAGATCCCCAACTCGCTGCGCCGGGGCACCCCGGTCCGACTACGGCACACCGAGGTGGCGGGAACCACCGGCTGACCGGACCGGCGTCAGGCGGGGCGGCGCGCCAGGACGAGCGTGGTGCGCAGGTCGAGGACGACGGTGCCGCCGAACCCGTCGATCGCCGCGCCGACCGCGGTGAGCACCCGCTCCCGCAGCGCGGGCGGGCGGCGCAGCTGCGGCGAGAAGGTGCCGACCAGCCGCAGGTAGGCCGCGGTGTCCAGCGGCAGTTCCCGGCAGAAGAGCGGCGCGCGGACGTCGGTGAACAGACCGCTGCCGGCGATGTCGTCGTGGAACCAGCCGTCGGGGAGGTCGCCCTGCCGTTGCGGGTCGGCCGACTCGAACGCCGCCGTCACCACCTCGACCTGGGGGAAGCGTTCGCCCAGCGCCCGGGCCATCCGATGGTCCGGCTCGACGCAGGTCGTGGGCGCGCCGAGGCCGAGCAGGGTGCCGGTGGCCAGGCCGGTGCCGGCGCCCACCTCGACCAGGCGGTCGGGCGTTCCGCCGTGGTAGGCGCGGATCGCCGCGACGATCTCGGCCGGATAGCCTGGGCGGGCCTCGTGATAGGCGCCGGCCACCTCGCCGAAGAGCTGCGACATGATCGCCATCATCGCAGGGCCCAGCGGTCGCCGCCGCCGGAGACGGAGGGAATGCCGTGGAACCGGAGCTGCCCCGCGACCTGCCGCTGTTCGAGCGCCGGGCGGTCCGGCTCGTGGTGCTGGACGCCACCGACCGGGTGCTGCTGTTCCACACCCGCGACCCGGACCATCCCGTGCTGGGCACCTGGTGGGAGCTGCCCGGTGGCGGGCTCGACCCCGGGGAGACGTACCTGGAGGCGGCGGTGCGGGAGCTGCGCGAGGAAACCGGCATCGTGGTCGCGCCGGCCCAGGTGGGCGCGCCGACCTGGCGGCGGCGGGCCAGTTTCCGGCACCGGCAGCGGCGGCACCTCCAGGACGAGGTGGTGGTGCCGGTGCGGCTGCCCGGGCCCGGGCCGGACGTGGACGAGGCGCACCGGCTGGACTACGAGGTCGAGGACTACTTCGGGTTCCGCTGGTGGCCGGTGGCCGAGGTGGTCGCCGACCGGCCGCGCTGCTATCCGGGGCGGCTGCCGGAGCTGCTGCCGGCGTTCCTGGCCGGCGAGGAGATCGACGAGCCGTTCGAGTTGTGGTCGTGACCGGCGTGCCGTACGCGACGCCGACCGGCACAGTGGAGCGGTGAATCCTCTCCACGCACCCCTGGCCCACTACGCCGAGCGGCTGCACCGCGCCGCCGGCGACGCCCACCACGTCGCCTCGCCGCTGGGCGCCTGGCTGCTGCTCGCGCTGACCGGTCCGGCGGCCACCGGCGAGGCCCGCGCCACCCTCACCGAGCCGCTGGTCGCCGCGGCCACCGCCCTGTGGGAGCGGACCCCGTTCGAGCAGCTGGCCGCCTGGCGGGCCGGCCTGCCGGAGCGCACCGAGCGCGGCCCGCTGCCCGACCAGGCGACGCTGGACGCCTGGGCCCGGGAGGGCACCGGCGGCCTGATCGAGCGGTTC
>NZ_MUYZ01000357.1:0-6165 GCF_003013775.1 Micromonospora sp. MH33 | reverse complement strand
GCCAGCACGCCCGCCAGCACCGCCACCGCGACGATCGCCACCAGCGCCGACGGGAAGACCCGGTACGCCCCGAAGCGCGCCTGCATCAGGTACTGCTCGACCAGCGGGCGGCCGGCGAACGCGGCGCCGATGCCGAGCAGCAGCCCGACGGCCGCCCCGCCCGCCCCGAGCACCACCCCGTCGGCGAGCACAATCCGGCGCAGGTGCGCGGCGTCCCCACCGGCGACCGCGACGAGGGCGAGGTCCCGCCGCCGGCGGCGGACGCCGACCGCGAAGGCCGGGCCGACCAGCAGCACCACCTCCAGCAGGCCGAGCCCGCCGACCAGCACCGTGTTGCCGGTCGCCTCGGCGTCGGGCAGGTTCGGTCCGGTGGCCATCTCCTCCCGGCCCGGCAGCGGGGTCCGGGCGGACACCAGGATCCCGTTAGCGTTCAACCGGTCGGCCAGCGCCGCGTCGACGGGCCCGGGCAGATCCACCAGCCAGTTCTCGTCGATCGTGCCGGGAGGACCGGGCGGGACCTCCGGCCGCAGCGCGACCACCTCCCGCAGGTTGTCCGGGAACTCCACCACCCCGACCACCCGGTAGGTCGTGCCGTCGACGGTCCGCACCGGCTCGTCGAGCCGGGCGCCCAGCCGGCGCAGGGCGGCCGGGCTCACCGCGATCTCGTCCGGCCGGCTGGGCCGCCGGCCCTCGCGGAGGGTGGCCAGCGGCTGGGCGAGCGGGTCGGTCAGGTCGACGGCGCGGGCGTCGAACGACGTGGTCTTCCCGTCGATCCGCACCTCGAACGGCAGCCACAGGCGCACCCGGGTGAGCCGGCTGCCGGCGGGTAGCAGCGCGCGCACCTCGTCGGCGGTCACCGGGCGCGTCGGCGGCACCGAATCGCCCCCGACCGGCCAGGAACCCTCGCCCCAGGCGTCCTGGGCGATGGCGCTCAGGTCGATCCAGCGCAACATCGCGTCGGCCCCGCCGAGTTGCCGGTCCATCCGCTCGGCCCGGGTCAGCTCGGCCATGTCGTAGCTCACCGCGGCGAAGGTCAGCCCGAGCACCGGCAACGCGATCATCGCCAGCACCAGCGCGGTACGTCGGCGGGCCCGGCGGGCCTCCCGACGGGCGATCCGCAGCGCGGCCCGCCACGACCCGAGCGTGGCGGCGAGCCGGCCCCGGTTCACCGACCGCTGCCGCTGAGCAGGTGCTCGACGCCGACCAGCGGGGCCGTCGAGTCGACCAGCACCCCGTCGCGCAGGAAGACCACCCGGTCCGCCCAGCCGGCGTGCCGCGCCTCGTGGGTGACCAGCACCCCGGCCGCGCCGGCGTCCACCCGGCGGCGCAGCAGGTGCAGCACCGCCTCGCCGGCCTGCGAGTCGAGCGCGCCGGTGGGCTCGTCGGCGAGGACCAGGCGGCGCTCGCCGACCAGGGCGCGGGCGATCGCCACCCGCTGCTGCTGGCCGCCGGACATCTGGTCGGGGAACCGGTCCGCCAGCCCGGCCACGTCCACCTCGGCGAGCGCGGCCAGGGCGAGCCGGCGGGCCGCCCGGACACCGGCGCCGTCCAGTTCGAGGGGGAGCGCCACGTTCTCCACCGCCGTGAGGCTGCCGAGCAGGTTCAGGTCCTGGAAGACGTACCCGATCCGGCGGCGGCGCAGCCGGGCCAGGTCGCGGGCGGGCAGGCCGCCGAGGGCCTCCCCCTCGACCAGCACCTCGCCGCCGGTCGGCCGGTCCAGCCCGCCGGCCAGGGCGAGCAGGGTGGACTTGCCGGAGCCGGAGGGGCCCATCACCGCCACCAGTTCGCCGGCGGCCACGGTGAGGCTCACCCCGCGCAGCGCGTGCACGGCGGCCTCCCCGGCGCCGTGGGTCCGGTGCACCGCCCGCAGTTCCAGCACTCCGCTCACGGCGCCACCTTGGTTCGCGACTGCGGGGCTCGCAAGATCGGCTCACTCCTCGCGCTCACCGGCGCGCCTCCTCGTCGGCCCGGTCCACCGCCTCCGGACGGGTGGCCGGCCGGCTCGGCGCCGGGCGGTGGCGGACCAGGCTCGTCTCGCAGTGGTCGAGCCAGCGGACCTCGGCCTCGGCCTGGAAGATCATCGCGTCCAGCACCAGGCGCCAGGGCAGGTCCTCCGGCTTGTCACTGGCGTACTTCAACCGGGTGAACTCCTGCAGGGCCCGCATGGTGGCGCTGCGCTGGGTCTGCACGACCGCGCGGACGTCCACGCCGGGGGTGGTGAGAGCCAGGGCCAGCTTGATCGACAGCTCGTCGCGGGGCCGGTCGGCCCGGCTGATCGGGGTGGCGAACCAGAGCG
Organism: Micromonospora sp. MH33; assembly: GCF_003013775.1. NCBI lineage: Bacteria > Bacillati > Actinomycetota > Actinomycetes > Micromonosporales > Micromonosporaceae > Micromonospora > Micromonospora sp. MH33. The sequence goes on along the minus strand of NZ_MUYZ01000357.1, from coordinate 3,869 downwards.
CCAGGTCCGCCCGCCCGGCGTCGGTGATCTCGTACGGCCGCTGCCCGGCCTCGCTCTCCGGCAGCGATCGGACCAGGCCGTCGCGCTCCAGCCGGGCCAGCGTCGTGTACACCTGCCCGATGTTCAGCGGCCAGGTCGACCCGGTCGACTCCTCGAACGCGGAGCGGAGCTGGTAGCCGTACATCTGGCCGCGCTCGAGCAGGGCGAGCAGGCCGTGGCGGATGGACATGGCGTGGAGTATGCATACCTGGTATGCGGTCCGCAACCGCCGGGCTCCGGCGGTTGACCAGGGCCTCCGCTCAGGCCTGGCGACCGGGGAACGGAACCGTGACCGGAGTCACCCCGGCGGTGCGCCGCCAGCGGGTGGCCCGCAGCGCGCAGTCGGTGAGCGCCGCGAGCGCCTTGTTCCGATCCGCCCCGGTGGTGTGCGGCAGCGCCGCCCGCCAGTGGCCGGCGGTCCGCTCCTCGATCTCCACGGCCAGCTTGAGCGCGCTCGCCCGGTCGGTCACCGGGTACGGCAGCGCGTAGCCGGCCCGGTCGGCGGGGACCTGGCCGCCGCCGGAGCTGAGCTGGAGGATGAGGGCGTCCCGGCGGGACCGGTGGGCCGCCTCGGCGGCGCGGGCGGCGGAGCGGGCCGCCTCGGTCAGGTGCACGCCGATCACCCCGTACGCCCAGATCGCCGCGTACTCGGCGGCGAGCGCGTCACCGAGGGCCTGGGCCGGGCCGCTGGTCGGGCTCACTTCAACGCCTCCACGTGGGTCGCCCGGGCCGCCGCGATCGAGCCGAGCAGCGCGGCCCGCTCGGCGGGCGCGGTGGCGCACGCCCGCGCGGCGTTGTCCCGGCCCTCCTGCTCGGCCTGCCGCAGCTCGGTCCGGACCGTGTCCGGATCGGCGGCGGCCACCGACGGGTTGGCGGCCGGGCTGCCGGACGGGGCCGGCCGTCCGATCACCTTGCGCAACTCCTCGGCGTGCGCCCGGTGCGCGTCGGCGATCGCGGTGAGCCGCTCGGCCAGCGCCGGGACGGCGGTGGCGGCGGCCCGGTGGCGGGCCTCCAGCGCGGTGGCCTCGGCCGCGAGCGGCTCCAGCGGATCCGGGGTTCGTGACTCGTCGTCGCGGTCGAAAAGATCACAGCCGGTCAGCGGCACGGCGGCGCCACCGAGCGCCAGCAGCGCCCCGGCGCGCAGCAGCATCCGCCGGGAATGCCCCGGTGCGCCCTGGTCCGTTGTCGTTCTGCCCGTCGCCACCGGACAAGTCAACACCATCTCCGGCGCGTTGTGGGCCAGAGGCGTCGGTGCGCCGCCCGGGCCGCCGCCCGGCCCGCGCGTTACGCTCTGCGCAGCCACCGGGCGCGGACGCCCCGGTGGCGTGCCGGCATGGCGGGCCGACCGGCCCGCCCGGGCAGCGACACGACCGGGCCCGCCGGGTCCGTGGCAACAGCAGAGAGGTGCGCCGAATGACGCAGCGTGGCCGTGCCACCCGGCCGACGGGGCCCTCCGGGCGCCCCCGCCGGTCCGACGGCCCCCGTGGCGCGGACCGGGGCGGCGCACCCCGCAGCGACCTGAACGCGCGCAAGGCGCGGCTGCGTGAGGTGATCGAGCCGGTGGTCACCGCCGCCGGCTACGACCTGGAGGACCTTTCCGTGTCCCGCGCCGGCCGCCGGCACGTGGTCCGGGTGATCGTGGACGCCGACGGCGGGATCAACCTCGACGGGGTCGCGGACGTCTCCCGGGCGGTCTCGGCGGCGCTGGACGCCGCCGAGGAGGCCGGCGGGGACATCGTGGCCGGCGAGTACCAGCTCGAGGTCAGCTCGCCCGGCGTGGACCGCCCGCTCACCCTGCCCCGGCACTGGCGGCGCAACGCCGGCCGGCTGGTCAAGGTGACCGTCCGCGGCCCCGAGGGGGACCGGCAGGTCACCGGCCGGATCGCCGCCGCCGACGACGAGCGCGTGGCGCTGGAGACCGACGCCGGCCGCGCCGAGCACCCGTACGCCGAGCTGGGGCCCGGCCGGGTCCAGGTGGAGTTCAACCGCCTGGACGAGGTGGCCGACGAGGACCTCGGTGACGACACCGACATCGACGACGAAGATCTGGAGGACGAGGAGAGGTGAACATCGACCTCGCGGCGCTGCGCGCCCTGGAGCGCGAGCGGGAGATCCCGTTCGACACGATCCTCGCGGCGATCGAGACCGCGCTGCTGACCGCCTACCGGCACACCGACGGCGCCGAGCCGCACGCCCGGGTGGAGATCGACCGCAAGACCGGGGCCGCCTCGGTGTACGCCCAGGAGGTGGACGCCGACGGCACCGTGGTCCGGGAGTGGGACGACACCCCGCACGACTTCGGCCGGATCGCCGCCATGACCGCCAAGCAGGTGATCCTCCAGCGGCTGCGGGAGGCCACCGACGAGGTGCACTTCGGCGAGTACGTCGGCCGCGACGGCGACCTGGTCACCGGCGTGGTGCAGGCGCACGAGGCGCGGTCCGAGAAGGGCATCGTCAGCGTCGACCTGGGCAAGCTGGAGGGCGTCCTGCCCCAGTCCGAGCAGGTCCCCGGCGAGCGGTACGCGCACGGCGAGCGGATCCGCTGCGTCGTGGTGCACGTGGCCAAGGGAATGCGCGGTCCGCAGATCACGTTGTCCCGGTCGCACCCGGCGCTGGTGAAGAAGCTCTTCGCCCTGGAGGTCCCGGAGATCGCCGACGGCACCGTGGAGATCGGCGCCATCGCGCGTGAGGCAGGTCACCGCACGAAGATCGCGGTGCGCTCGACCGCCCCGGGGGTCAACGCCAAGGGCGCCTGCATCGGTCCGATGGGCCAGCGGGTCCGTGCGGTGATGAGCGAGCTGCACGGCGAGAAGATCGACATCATCGACTGGTCGGACGACCCGGCCACCTTCGTCGGCAACGCGCTCTCGCCGGCCAAGGCGCTCCGGGTGGAGGTGGTCGACCTGGCCAGCCGGACCGCCCGGGTGACCGTCCCCGACTTCCAGCTCTCGCTGGCGATCGGGCGGGAGGGGCAGAATGCCCGGCTCGCGGCCCGGTTGACCGGTTGGCGGATCGACATCCGCTCCGACGCGGAGCAGAGTGGAGGGCCCGGCCGGGGCGGAGCTGATCACGTTCCCGAGGCGGGCGGCGCGATCTCGAGCAGCTAGGGGTAGACTTCCTCCAGTGGCACGACGCGCGCTGCCGGAGCGCACCTGTGTGGGCTGCCGGAAGCGAGCGCCGGCCAGCGAGTTGCTGCGGATGGTCGCGGTCGGGGACGAGGCTGGTCATTACAGCCTCCGGCCCGATCCGGGCCGCAGACTGCCGGGTCGGGGAGCGCACATGCACCCGGATCCGGCCTGCTTCGCGCAGGCGGTGCGGCGCCGCGCCTTCGGGCGGGCACTGCGAATCACCGGGGTCCTCGACCACGGTGCGCTCGCGGAGCACGTTGACGCGCAAACCCCGACGACCGGTCAACCCGACCGGTCGAGGGTCGCTAGCAAGGTAGGACGACCGACATGAGCACACGATGAAGTCCCTGAAATGACCAGGCTTCAAGTGCACGAGTGAGGTCGCTGCGGGTGCTGCCCGCACGACCTCGGAGTGAGGAGTGCAGTGGCAGGAAAGGCCCGCGTACACGAGCTCGCCAAGGAGCTCGGGGTCGAGAGTAAGACCGTTCTCGCCAAGCTCAAGGAGATGGGCGAGTTCGTGAAGTCCGCGTCCAGCACCGTCGAGGCGCCCGTCGCCCGACGGCTGCGTGGCGCATTCGTCGCGTCCGCCGGTGGCACCTCGGCGCCGGCCGCCCCCGCGGCGGCCGCCCCGAGCCCGGCAACGACCCCGACGCCGTCCCCGACCCCGGGCGCCCCCCGGGTCTCGGCCAAGCCGATGCCGCC
>NZ_MUYZ01000356.1:0-6214 GCF_003013775.1 Micromonospora sp. MH33 | reverse complement strand
CCGCGACGGCCGGCCGGGCCCGCCGGGCGGCGGCGTCCAGCAGCGCGGTGCCCTCGGCGGCGGTGAGGCCGGTCATGCCGAGCCGGCGCAGCCGCTGCGCGTCGTCGCGGTCGAGGTGGGCGGTCATGGCGCTGGTGGTGGCCCACATGCCCCAGCCGATGCTGGTGGCCGGCAGCCCGTGCGCCCGGCGGTGCCGGGCGAGCGCGTCGAGGAAGCCGTTGGCGGCGGCGTAGTTGCCCTGCCCGGGCGACCCGAGGGTGGCGGCGATCGAGGAGAACAGCACGAACGCCGACAGGTCCAGGTGCGCGGTGGCCCGGTGCAGCGCCCAGGCGGCGTCCACCTTGGGCCGCATGACCCGGTCGACGGCGTCCGCGTCGAGGGAGGCGATGGTGGCGTCGGCGACGACGCCCGCGCAGTGCACGACGGCGGTGAGGGGGTGTCGGGGGTCGACCCCGGCGACCAGGTCGGCGACCTGCTGGGGATCGGCCAGGTCGACCGCCACGGCGGAGACCTCCGCCCCGGTCCCGGTCAGCTCCGCCACGAGCGCCGCGTAGGCGGGATCGTCGGCGGGGCGGCGGCGGGCGGCGAGCAGCAGGTGCCGGGCCTGGCCGGTGGCGACCAGGTGCCGGGCCACCACGGCGGCCAGGGCGCCGGACGCGCCGGTGACCAGGGTGGTGCCCGCCGGGTCCGCCGGTGCCGGTACCGACAGGACGACCTTGCCGACGTGGCGGGCCTGGCTGATGTGCCGCAACGCCTGCCGGGCCTGCCGCACGTCCCACACGCGCGTCGGCAACGGCCGCAGCGCCCCGCGCTCGAACAGGCCCAGCAGGTCGGCCAGCATCTCCCCGATGCGGACGCCACCGGCCTCGTTCAGGTCGAACGACCGGTAGGCGACCCCGGGGTGCTCCCGCGCCACCACATCGGCGTCCCGCAGGTCGGTCTTGCCCATCTCGACGAACCGGCCGCCGCGCGGCAGCAGCCGCAGCGACGCGTCGACGAACTCCCCGGCCAGGGCGTCGAGCACCACGTCGACACCCGCGCCGCCGGTGACGGACGCGAATGCCGGCTCGAACTCCGTCGTCCGGGACGACGCGATGCGGTCGTCGGCCACCCCCAGCTCCCGCAGCGTGTCCCACTTGCCGGGGCTCGCCGTCGCGTAGACCGTGGCGCCGACGTGGTGGGCGATCTGGATGGCCGCCATGCCGACCCCACCCGCGCCGGAGTGGATCAGCACGGACTCCCCCGCCCGCAGACCGGCCAGGTCGTGCAGGGCGTAGTAGGCGGTCAGGAACACCACCGGCACCGACGCGGCCTCGACGAAGGACCAGCCGGCCGGCATCCGGGCGATCCGGTCGCGCTGCGCCACCACCCGCGGCCCGAAGCCCGGCTCGAACAGCCCGAACACCCGGTCCCCCGGCACCAGGTCGGCGACGCCCGGGCCGACCTCCAGCACCACACCGGCGCCCTCGCTGCCCAGCACCGCCGCCGGGTCCGGGTACATGCCCAGCGCGATGAGCACGTCGCGGAAGTTCACCCCGGCCGCGCGCACGGCCACCCGTACCTCACCGGGGGCGAGGTCGGCCGGCGCGGTCGGGACGGTCTCGACGCCGTCGAGCGTTCCGGGCCGCACCGCGGCCACGTGCCAGGCGCCCTCTGCGGGCGGCGTCAGCTCCGCGCCCACCTGGCGCACCAGCCGGGGTACGCACACCCGGTCGCCCCGGAGCGCCAGCTGACCGCCCACGGCGGACGGATCGGCCGCGACGGCCGCCAGCACGCCGAGGGCCCGGGCGTCCACGGCGGCGTCGGTGTCGGCCAGCACGATCCGGTCCGGGTGTTCCGACTGCGCCGACCGGAGCAGGCCCCACACGGCCGCGCCGGCCAGGTCGACCGCCCGGTCGTCGTCGCCGGCCGGGACCGCGCCCCGGGTCAGCACCACCAACCGCGAGCCGGCCAGGGCGTCGGCGGCCAGCCAGGCCTGCACGGTGGCCAGCACCCGCGTCGTCACCGCTCGCACCCGTGCCGGCAGGTCGTTCCCGGCCAGCGGGGTCACGGTGAGCAGCACCGCGTCCGGGGCCGGCGCCCCGCCCGCCACGGCGGCCACCACCGCCGCCACGTCCGCGTACCTCGGAACCCCACCGTCCACCGGGAGGGCGCCGCGGTCGGCCCGGTCACCGGCCGGCAACGCCCGCGCGGTGATCCGCTCGGCGGATGCCGGCGCGCCGGCGTCGTCCGATCCGGGGTCCACGGTCAGCAGCACCCAGGTCGGGTCCGCGTCGGCCGGGGTGATCTCCTCGGCCGGCCAGGTCACCGCGAAGAGCGACCGGGACGCCGCGTCCGGCGCGGCGACGCCGGTCAGCTCGCGGAGCACGAGCGAGTCGACGGACACCACGGGGTCACCCGACTCGTCCACCGCCACCAGCCGCACCCCGGAACCGGCCCGGGTCAGCCGCACCCGCAGCACCCGCGCGCCGGAGGCGTGCACCTGCACACCCTCGAACGCGAACGGCACCCGGGCGCCCGACCCGGCGTCGAGCAGCCCGATCGGGTGCAGCGCGGCGTCCAGCAGCGCCGGATGCACGCCGAAGCCGTCCACCGGCGCGTCGGGCAACGCCACCTCGGCGTACACGGTGTCGTCGCCGGTCCAGACCCGGCGCAGCCCCCGGAACGCCGGCCCGTACGCCAGGCCGTGCCCGGCGAGCGCCTCGTACCAGCCGGTCAGGTCGGTCTCGGCGACGCCGGCCGGCGGCCAGGCGTCGAATCCGGGTTCCTCGGCGGCGGCCGGTTCCAGCACGCCGTCGACGTGCCGGATCCACTCGGCCTCGGGGTCGTCCTCCGGCTGGGCGTACACGGCGACGTCCCGGCCGCCGGTGTCGTCGGCGGCGCCGACGCGGACCTGCACGCGGACGCCACCGGCGGCGGGCAGGGTCAGCGGCGCGGCGACGGTCAGCTCGCGTACCCGGGGTGCGCCGACCTCGTCGCCGGCGCGCACCACCAGCTCGACCAGCGCGGTGCCCGGCACCAGCACCGCGCCGCCGACCACGTGGTCGGCCAGCCACGGCTGCGCCGCCACCGACAGCCGGCCGGTGAGCAGCACCTCGTCGTCCCCGGCCAGCCGCACCGCGGCGCCGAGCAGCGGGTGCCCGGCCGCGCCGAGACCTGCCCCGGACACGTCACCGGCCCGCCCCGTCCCGGGCTCGGGCCAGAACCGCTCCCGCTGGAAGGCGTACGTGGGCAGGTCGACCCGGGTGGCGCCGGAGCCGGCGAAGACGGCGGCCCAGTCGACCGGTACGCCGGCCGTGTGCAGGCCGCCGAGGGCGGTGAGCAGCTGCCGGGGGCCGTGCTCGTCGCGGCGCAGCGAGCCGACCACGACGCCGGGCTGCCCGGCGGGGGCCCGGTCGAGGGCGTCCTGCACCACCACCTTGAGCACCGGGTGCGGGCTGACCTCGACGAACGCCCGGTAGCCGGCGTCGATCAGGGCGTCCACGACCGGCGCGAGGCGGACCGGCTCGCGCAGGTTCCGGAACCAGTAGCCGGCGTCCAGCTCGGTGGTGTCGATGGGCGCGCCGGTGACGGTGGAGTGGAAGGCGACCCGGGTGGGGTGCGGCTGGACGGTGCCGAGCGCGGCGGCCAGGTCGTCGCGGACCGCGTCGACGTGCCCGCAGTGGGACGCGTAGTCGACGGCGATCTGCCGGGCCCGGATGCCGCGTTCCGCGCAGGTGGCGAGCAGTTCGGTGACGGCGGCCGCGTCGCCGGACACCACGGTGACGGTCGCGCCGTTGAGCGCGGCGACGGTGAGCGCGTCACCCCAGGGCGCGATGAGCCCCGCGGTGTCGGCGGCGGAGAGCGGCACGGAGACCATCCCGCCGAGCCCGGAGAGGGCGAGCAGGCCGCGGCTGCGGGCCACGACGAGCCGCAGCGCGTCGGGCAGGGTGAGCGCGCCGGCCACGCACGCCGCGGCGATCTCGCCCTGCGAGTGGCCGATGACCGCGTCGGGGCGTACGCCGCAGGAGCGCCACACCTCGGCGAGGGACACCATGACGGAGAAGAGCAGCGGCTGGACGACGTCGACCCGGTCCAGCGGGGGTGCGCCGGGCGCGCCGCGCAGCACCTCCTCGGGCTGCCAGTCGACCAGCCGGGCCAGCTCGGCCGTGCACTCGCGCATCCGGTCACGGAAGACCGGGGAGGAGTCGAGCAGGTCAAGCGCCATGCCGGGCCACTGGGAGCCCTGGCCGGGGAAGACGAAGACGACCTTCCGCGTACCGTCGCCGGTGCTGGCGGGCTGGTCGTCGGCGGCGGTGAGCGCGGCCAGCGCGTCGTCGCGGTCGGCGGCGACGGCGACCTGCCGGTAGGGGTGGTGGGCGCGGCCGGTGGCCAGCGACCAGCCGAGGTCGACGAGGTCGAGGTCCGGGTGGCCGGCGAGGTGGTCGCGGAGCCGCTCGGCCTGGTCACGCAGGGCGCGGGCGCTGCGGGCGGAGACGAGCAACGGTACGGCGTCGGCGGCGACCAGGCCGGACGGCGCGGCCGGTTCGGGGCGGGCGGTGGCCGGCGGGTCGGCGGGGGCCTGCTCGATGATGGCGTGTGCGTTGGTGCCGGAGATGCCGAAGGACGAGACGGCGGCCCGGCGGGGCCGGTCCACGTCGGGCCACGCCGTGGCGGCGGTGGTCAGGGCGACGGCCCCGGCGGTCCAGTCGATGTGCGGGGAGGGCTCGTCCACGTGCAGCGTCGCCGGCACGAGGCCGTGCCGCAGGGCGAGGACCATCTTGATGACGCCGGCGACGCCGGCGGCGGCCTGGGTGTGCCCGATGTTGGACTTGATCGACCCGAGCAGCAGCGGCCGGTCGGCGGGGCGGTCCTGACCGTACGTGGCGAGCAGGGCCTGGGCCTCGATGGGGTCGCCGAGGGTGGTGCCGGTGCCGTGGGCCTCGACGGCGTCCACGTCGGCGGGAGACAGCCGGGCGTTGGCCAGGGCCTGGCGGATGACCCGCTGCTGCGACGGACCGTTCGGCGCGGTGAGCCCGTTGGACGCGCCGTCCTGGTTGACCGCGCTGCCCCGGACCACGGCGAGGACCCGGTGGCCGTGGCGGCGGGCGTCGGACAGCCGCTCGACCAGCAGCATGCCGACGCCCTCGCCCCAGCCCGTGCCGTCGGCGCCGGCGGCGAACGCCTTGCACCGCCCGTCGGGGGCCAGGCCGCCCTGCCGGGAGAACTCGGAGAACATGCCGGGCGCGGCCATCAGCGCCGCGCCGCCGGCGAGCGCCATGTCGCACTCCCCGGCCCGCAGCGCCTGCGCGGCCAGGTGCAGGGCGACCAGCGAGGAGGAGCAGGCGGTGTCCACGGTGACCGCCGGCCCCTCCAGGCCGAAGGTGTAGGCCAGCCGGCCGGAGGCCACGCTGCCCGCGGTGCCGGTGAGCAGGTGGCCTTCGAGCCCGTCGAGGCCGTCGCCGGTGGCGGCGTAGCCCGACGAGGCGGCGCCGATGAAGACGCCGGTGGCGGTGCCGGTCCGGCCCGCCGGGTCGAGGCCGGCGTGCTCGAACGCCTCCCAGGAGGTCTCCAGCAGCAGCCGCTGCTGCGGATCCATGGCCAGCGCCTCACGGGGACTGATGCCGAAGAACCCGGGATCGAAGTCCGCGGCGTCATGGAGGAAACCGCCGTGCCGGGTCGTGGAGGTACCGGCCCGGTCGGCGTCCGGGTCGTACAGGGCGTCCAGGTCCCAACCCCGGTCGGCCGGGAACGCCCCGATCGCGTCCCCACCCGAGACGACCAGGTCCCACAACTGCTCCGGGCTGCCGACGCCGCCCGGGTAGCGGCAGGCCATGCCGATGATGGCGATGGGCTCCTCGGCGCCGGCGGCGGCGACGGCCCGGGGGGCGGTGCCGGCGCCCGCCGGGGTGTGGCCGAGCCGCTCGTGCAGGTGCTCGGCCAGCCGTTCCGGCGTGGGGTGGTCGAAGACGAGGGTGGCGGGCAGCCGCAGCCCGGTGGCCGCCGCGAGCCGGTTGCGCAGCTCCACGGAGGTCAGCGAGTCGAAGCCGAGTTCCTTGAACGCCCGGTCACCGGGCACCGCCTGCGCCGACGGGTGCCCGAGCACGGCGGCCGCCTGCCCGCGGACCAGGTCCACCAGCAGTCGCCGCGCCTCGTCGGGTGCCAGCCCGGCCAGCCGGTCGGCCCAGCCCGTGCCGTCGCCGTCCCGGGCGCCGCGGGCCTGCCGGCGTGCACC
>NZ_MUYZ01000355.1:0-6305 GCF_003013775.1 Micromonospora sp. MH33 | reverse complement strand
GCGCCGGCCGCCGCCCTGGCTGCTGCCGCCGCGGTCGCGGCGCCCGTCGCCGCCCTGCGGGCGTCCGCCGCCGGCCGGGGCCTCGTCCTCCAGCCGCAGGGTCAGCGAGATGCGCTTGCGGGGCACGTCGACGTCGAGCACCCGGACCCGGACCACGTCGCCGGACTTCACCACGTCGCGCGGGTCCTTCACGAAGGTGTGCGACATGGCGGAGACGTGGACCAGGCCGTCCTGGTGCACGCCGACGTCGACGAACGCGCCGAACGCGGCCACGTTGGTGACCACGCCCTCCAGCACCATCCCCGGCGTCAGGTCGCTGATCTTCTCGACCCCCTCCACGAAGGTGGCGGTCCGGAACTCCGGGCGCGGGTCGCGGCCGGGCTTCTCCAGCTCGGCGAGGATGTCGGTGACGGTGGGCAGGCCGAACGTGTCGTCGACGAACTCGGTCGCCCGCAGCCCGCGCAGGATGGTCGACTTCCCGATCAGCGCGCGCAGGTCCTGCCCGGTGTGGGCGAGGATCCGCCGCACCACCGGGTACGACTCGGGGTGCACGCTGGAGGAGTCGAGCGGGTCGTCGCCGCCGGGGATGCGCAGGAAGCCGGCGCACTGCTCGAACGCCTTCGGCCCGAGCCGGGGCACCTTCTTCAGCTCGGCCCGGGTGCGGAACGGCCCGTTGGCGTCACGGTGCAGCACGATGTTCTCGGCCAGCCCGGCGCCGATGCCGGAGACCCGGGTGAGCAGCGGGGCAGAGGCGGTGTTGACGTCGACGCCGACGGCGTTGACGCAGTCCTCCACCACCGCGTCGAGGGAGCGGGACAGCTTCACCTCGGACAGGTCGTGCTGGTACTGCCCGACGCCGATCGAGCGCGGATCGATCTTCACGAGCTCGGCCAGCGGGTCCTGGAGGCGGCGGGCGATGGAGACCGCGCCGCGCAGCGAGACGTCCAGCCCGGGCAGCTCCTGGGAGGCGTACGCGGAGGCGGAGTAGACCGACGCGCCGGCCTCGGAGACCACCACCTTGGTCAGCTTCAGCTCGGGGTGCCGCTTGATCAGGTCACCGGCGAGCTTGTCGGTCTCCCGGCTGGCCGTGCCGTTGCCGATGGCGACCAGCTCGACGCCGTGCGCCGCGGCCAGGGTGGCCAGCGTGTGCACGGAGGCGTCCCACTGCCGGCGCGGCTCGTGCGGGTAGATCGTGTCGGTGGCGACGACCTTGCCGGTGGCGTCGACCACGGCCACCTTCACGCCGGTGCGCAGTCCCGGGTCGAGGCCCATGGTGGGGCGGGCGCCGGCCGGCGCGGCCAGCAGCAGGTCGCGCAGGTTGGTGGCGAAGACCCGCACGGCCTCCTCCTCGGCCGCCTGCCAGAGCCGCATCCGCAGGTCGGCGCCGAGGTGGATGAGGATCCGGGTACGCCAGGCCCAGCGCACCGTGTCGGTGAGCCACCGGTCGGCGGGCCGCCCCTGGTCGCCGATGCCGAACCGGCCGGCGATGGCCGCCTCGTAGCGGGTGGGACCGGTGACCACGGCGTCGGAGTTGCCGTCGGCCTCCGGGTCCATCGTCAGGTCGAGCACGCCCTCCTTCTCGCCTCGGAACATGGCGAGGATCCGGTGCGAGGGAAGCCTGGTGTACGGCTCGGCGAAGTCGAAGTAGTCGGCGAACTTGGCGCCGCTGCTCTCCTGACCCTCGCGTACCCGGGAGACCAGCCGGCCCCGCGACCACATCTGCTCGCGCAGCGTGCCGATGAGGTCGGCGTCCTCGGCGAAGCGCTCGATGAGGATGGCCCGGGCGCCGTCGAGCGCGGCGGCGACGTCGGCCACCCCCTTGTCGGCGTCGACGTAACCGGCGGCCGTGTCCCGGGGGTCCCGCGCCGGGTCGGCCAGCAGCGTGTCCGCCAGGGGCTCCAACCCCGCCTCGCGGGCGATCTGGGCCCGGGTCCGCCGCTTGGGCTTGTAGGGCAGGTAGATGTCCTCCAGCCGCGACTTCGAGTCGGCCGCCATGATCTGCGCTTCCAGGGCCTCGTCGAGCTTGCCCTGGCCGCGGATGGACTCCAGCACCGCGGCGCGTCGCTCGTCCAGCTCGCGGAGGTAGCGCAGCCGCTCCTCCAGGGTGCGCAGTTGCGCGTCGTCGAGCAGGCCGGTGGCCTCCTTGCGGTAGCGGGCGATGAACGGCACGGTGGCGCCGCCGTCGAGCAGCTCCACGGCCGCCCGCACCTGACGTTCGGCGACGCCGAGTTCCTCGGCGATTCGCTGGTGCACAGACTGGGTCACGATCTGATCCGCCTTCTCCGGTGGGTTCCGCCCTGCATTGTGCCGGCCGGCTCCGACCGGCTGTGCCGCACCCGCCGTTCGCTGCGCTAGCGTGGCGATCATGGAACAAGCTGCGGATCCGCGGGCCCGGCGGCTCTTCGGCGGCAGCGCCCGGGCGCTCGGTGACCTGGCGGCCAGCCCGTTCCGGGCGGACCGGGACCGGATCGTCGGGTCGCCGTTCTTCGCCCGGCTGAACGGGGTGACCCAGGTGATCAGCCCGGGCGGGTCGGGGCTGCTCGTGCACAACCGGCTCACGCACAGCCTCAAGGTGGCGCAGGTGGCCCGGGCGATCGCCGAGCGGTTGACCGCCGACCCGGCGCACCGCGACCTGCTGGAGAAGCTGGGCGGCTGCGACCCCGACGTGGTGGAGGCCGCCGCGCTCGCCCACGACCTCGGCCACCCGCCGTTCGGTCACCTGGGGGAGCGGGTGCTGGACCGGCTGGCCCGGCAGCGGCTCGGCCTGCCCGACGGCTTCGAGGGCAACGCCCAGTCGTACCGGATCGTCACCAGCACCGAGATCCGCGGCGCGGCGACCACCGGCCTGGACCTGACCGCGGCGGTCCGGGCGGCGATGCTGAAGTACCCGTGGACCCGGCTGGACCACCCGGACCCGCACCCGCGGCACCTGGACCCGGCGCCGCGCGGCGCGGCCGCCCCGCCGGACGACCCGGAGAGCGGGTCGGCGAAGTTCGGCGCGTACCGGACCGAGGTGGACGACCTGCGGCAGGCCCGTGAGCCGTTCGCCGGCCGGATCCCGGACTGGCAGCAGACCCCGGAGGCGTCGATCATGGACACCGCCGACGACATCGCGTACGCCATCCACGACGTGGAGGACTTCTACCGGGTCGGGGTGCTCCAGCAGGGGGCGGTGGCCGCCGAGCTGATGGCCTGGCAGCGCGAGTGCGGGCACTTCCGGGCGATCACCTCCTCGGCGCTGGCCGCGGCCGGCCGGCGGCCCGGGGCGGCGATCGAGCGGCTGCGCCGCCAGCTGCACCGCAAGGACGCCTGGATCGCCGACGACGAGGCGTTCGCCGCCGCCGTCGAGCACGTCCGCGAGGAGCTGGTGGAGGGGCTGCTCGCGTTGCCCTTCGACGGCTCGATCGAGGCCGAGCAGTACGTGGCCCGGTTCTCCGCGCGCTGGTCCACCCGGTTCGTGGACGCCATCACGGTGACCCCGGAGCCGGACGTCCGCTCGGGGTACGTGCTGCTGGCCCGCCCGCAGTGGCACGAGGTGCAGGTGCTCAAGTTCGTCCACCACCGGTTCGTGCTGGCCCGCCCCGACCTGGCCCTGCACCAGCGTGGCCAGGCGCGGCTGCTCGGCACCCTCGTGGAGGCGCTCTGGGAGTGGCTGCTCGATCCGGAGGAGGAGTCCCGGCTGCCCCGCCGGCTGCACGACCTGGTCGAGCTGGCCGAGGCGGAGCTGCACCCGCGTACCGCGGACCGGATCGGCCGGGCCCGGGGGCGGGCGATCGTCGACTTCGTCGCGCAGCTCACCGACGGGCAGGCGGTGGCCATGCTGGACGCGCTCTCCGGCCGCTCCGGCGCCCTCTGGACGGACGCCTTCGTGCTCTGAGTCAGCGGGCCGGAACGCCCTTGACCACGGTGCCGGGCGGCACGTCGCGCACCACGCAGGCGCCCGCGCCGACCGTCGCGCCGGCACCGACGCGCAGCCCGGGCAGGACCACGGCCCCCGCGCCGACCAGCGTGGCGGTGTCCAGGCGGCAGTCGCCGGAGACGGCGGCGAGCGGGTGCAGCGAGACGTGGTCGCCGACCACGCAGTCGTGCGCGAGGGTGGCGTTCTGGTTGACGTGCAGGTGCCGGCCGGCGGTGACGTTGGTGGTGATCCGGCCGCCGGCGAACACCACCAGGCCCTCGGCCGCGACCAGGTCGGCCCCCACGGTGGCGTCCGGGTGCACCAGGCTCGCCGCGGGCAGGCCGAGCGCGTCGACCCGCGCGCCGACCACCCGCCGGACCCGGGGGTCGCCCAGGCCGAGCACGACGTGGGTCTGCGGCGGCAGGTGGCCGAGCACCGCCAGCGTCCCGAGGTACGGCATCCCGCCGGCCTCGGCCCGCTTGCGGTTGCGTTCCGAGGGGTTGTCGTCGACGAAGCCCACGAGCCGCCAGGCCGGCCGGGCGGCGGCGTCGTTGACCGCGGCCACCAGTTGGGCGATCTCCCGGCCGTGGCCGCCGCAGCCGACGACCACGAGGTCGAGGCTCACCGGGCACCACTGCCGGCGGTCGCCGGAACCGGCTGCTCCGCGGCGGCACGGCCGCGGAACTCGGGCGCGGTGGCGCTGCCCGGTGCGCTGATTCCCTGCCGCCGCAGCACGGCCACCGCCGTACGGGCCAGGATGCGCAGGTCGAGCAGGAGGCCGCGGTGGTCGACGTACCGGACGTCGTAGGCGAACTTCTCGTCCCAGCCGAGTTCGTTGCGCCCGTTGACCTGGGCGAGCCCGGTGAGTCCGGGCCGGACCTCGTGGCGCCGGAACTGTTCGGGGGTGTAGCGGAAGCGGTAGCTGGTCGGTAGCGGACGCGGCCCGACCAGGCTCATGTCGCCCCGGACGATGTTCCAGAGGCTGGGCAGCTCGTCCAGGCTGGTGTCCCGCAGCCAGCGGCCCAGCGGGGTCAGCCGCAGCGCGTCGTCGGCGGTGGAGAAGCCGCCGGCGCCGGCCGCCATGGACCGGAACTTCAGGATGGTGAACTCGCGGCCGTGGCGGCCGATCCGCGCCTGCCGGAACAGCACCGGCCGGCCCATGGTGAGCAGCACCGCGACCGCCACCGCGGCCAGGACGGGCGCCGCCACCAGCAGCGCGATCAGGGCCACGGTGAGGTCGACGGCCCGCTTCATGGCATCATTCACGCGGACAGAGTAGACAAATGTGCCGTCGAATGACTGCTTGTCCGGTTTTTCCGGGCGCGTGTCAGGCGACGGCCTGCCACCAGCCGTCCACCGCCGGCGGCTCGTCCACCACCACCCGCTCGCCGGGGCGCGGCACGGCCAGCCGGACGTCCCGGGCCTTCGCCTCGGCCCAGAGCCGGTCCACCGGCTCCGACCAGTCGTGCAGGGCCAGGTTGAAGGTGGCCCAGTGCACCGGGACGAACAGCCCGCCGCGCAGGTCGAGGTGGGCGGCGACCGCCTCCTCGGGGAACATGTGGATGCCCGGCCAGGCCCGGTCGTACGCGCCGATCTGCATGAGCGTGACGTCGAACGGGCCGTGCTCCGCGCCGATCTCGGCGTAGCCGTCGAAGTAGCCGGAGTCGCCGGTGTAGAAGACCTTCCGCTGTGCCCCGGCCACCACCCAGGAACTCCAGAGCGTGCCGTCGCGGCGCAGGCCCCGCCCGGAGAAGTGCTGGGCCGCGGTGGCGGTCACGGTCAGCCCGCCCACCCGGTGGCTCTCCGACCAGTCCAGCTCGACGATCCGGTCCTCCGGAACGCCCCACCGGTCCAGGTGGGCGCCGACGCCGAGCGGCACCAGGAACGGAGCGGACTGGTGGGCGAGCAGCCCGCGTACGGTCTCCATGTCCAGGTGGTCGTAGTGGTCGTGCGAGATCAGGATGGCGTCGAGCCGGGGCAGCTCGTCGAGGCGGACCGGCGGCTCGTGGATGCGGCGCGGGCCGACCAGCGCGGACGGGGAGCAGCGGTCGCTCCAGACCGGGTCGAGCAGCACCCGGTGCCCTTCGATCTCGACCAGCGTGGAGGCGTGCCCGTACCAGACGACGCTCAGCTCACGGGCCGGGTCGGCCGGGGCCGGGTCGGCCGGGCGCACCAGCGGCACGGCGCTGTCCGGCCGCCGCTTCTGCTTGCCGAAGATCAGCTCCTTGACCAGATTGCGGCCGGGGTCGGCGACCATGGTGCTGCGGGCGCCCGACGGGTTGTGGAAGGTGCCGTCCCGGAAGCGCGGCGAGCGGGCCGCCCGCTCCGCCCGGGCGCCGGCGATCCGGCCGCCGAGCTGGGCGGGCACGTCCCGCGCAGCCCAGGCCAGCCCGGCCACCGCGGCCAG
>NZ_MUYZ01000354.1:0-6316 GCF_003013775.1 Micromonospora sp. MH33 | reverse complement strand
GGAACTGCCCGAACGTCATGAGGCCACTCCGATCAGGGCGACCGCGAGGCCGATCAGCAGCGCACCGGCCAGCACCCCGGCCGCCGCGCGGGGCAGCGCCGCCCGGTGCAGTGCGGCCAGCCCGCCGCCCAGCTCGACCGCGGCCCGGCCGCTCCCCTCCACGAGGCCGTCCACCCCCAGCTCGTCCCCGGTCCGCACGACCCGGGCCAGGGCGGTGGTCGGGCGTACGACGAGGGTGTGCTGGACATCGTCGAGCCGGAACGCCCGGGCGAAGACCGGCCGCAGCGGACCCAGGAAGCGCGCCGGGTCGGCGGCCGGGTCGCGGCGCCAGCCCGCCCAGGCCACGCCCGCGCCGACCAGCAGCAGCAGGAACGGCAGGACCAGGTTCGGCGCCAGGTGGACCAGCTCGACGGCCTCGCCCGAGGCGTCGGCCGGCACCCGCAGCCGGTCGGCGAACCACGGCGCGAAGGCGGCCAGGCCGAGCAGCGCGGCGGGCACCGCGAGCAGCAGCACCGGCCAGCGCAGCACCGCCGGCGGGTCGTGCGGGTGCGCCAGCGGGCTCCGGGCCGCGCCGAGGAAGGTCCGCAGCAGCAGGCGGGTCGCGTACCAGGCGGTGACCGCGACGCCGAGCAGCCCGGCCAGCCAGACCAGCCAGCCCACCCAGGCCGGGGCCGGGCCGGCCCCCTCCAGCGCGGCGGCCTGCGCGGCGGCGAGCACCCCGTCCTTGCTCCAGAAGCCGGACAGCGGCGGCACCCCGGCAAGCGCGCCGAGGCCGATCAGCATGCACCAGAAGGTCACCGGCATGGCGGTGCGCAGGCCGCCCATCCGGGACATCAGGGTGGTGCCGACGGCGTGGATCACCACGCCGGCCGCGAGGAACAGCAGCGCCTTGAACGCGGCGTGGGTGAGCAGGTGGAACAGGGCCGCCGCCGGGGCGCCGACCGCGAGCGCGCCGGTCATGTAGCCGATCTGGGAGACCGTCGACCAGGCCAGCACCCGCTTGATGTCGTCCTGTGCGGTGGCCGCGAACGCGCCGAGCAGCAGGGTGACCGCCGCCATCACCCCGAGTACGGCGAGGGCGGCCGGGGCGTGCGCGAAGAGCGGGAAGAGCCGGGCCACCGCGTAGACCCCGGCGGCGACCATGGTGGCCGCGTGGATCAGCGCGGAGATCGGGGTGGGGCCGGCCATCGCGTCCGGCAACCACGTGTGCAGCGGGAACTGCGCGCTCTTGCCGGCCACCCCGGCGAGCAGCAGCAGGCAGGCCGCGGTGAGCGTGCCGGTCGGGTAGTCGTGCGCCAGCACGTCGGCGATCCGGAAGCTGCCCGCGCCGACACCGAGCAGCGCGATGCCGAGCAGGAAGCCGACGTCACCCACCCGGGTGACCAGGAACGCCTTCACCGCGGCGGCCGGCGCCTCGGGCAGCCGGCGGTCGTGGGCGATGAGCAGGTAGGAGCAGATGCCCATCACCTCCCAGCCGACCAGCAGCAGGATCAGGTCGCCGGAGACCACCACGGTCAGCATCGCGGCCGTGAAGAGGCTGATCTGGGCCGCGTAGGGCGGGTAGCGGTGGTCCACCTCGACGTCGTCGTGCGGGCCACGCCGCAGGTAGCCGACCGAGTAGACCTGCACGGCCAGGGCCACCGCGGCCACCGCCACGGCGACCAGCACGGCGACCCCGTCCAGCCGGTAGCCGAGGGTGACCCGCAGCCCGCCCAGGTCGACCCAGTCGGTGGCGCCCTCGACCGGCCCGTCCACCCGGAGCAGCAGCGCCAGCGCCGCCAGCAGCGCGACCGCCGCGCCGGCCACGCCGAGCGCGACCGCCACCCGCCGCGCCGGGCCCTCCCCCGTGGTCGCCCCCCGCGGCGAGGGCGGCAGCAGCAGCCCGAGCAGGCCGGCGAGCAGGGGTACGCCGGGCAGGGCCACCGCGAGCAGTCCGGTCACTTCTCCCCCTCGCCCCGGCCGGCGGCGACCCCGGTGGCCGGGGCGGGCGCCTCGGCGAGCGGCACGTCGTCCACCGTGACGCTGGCCCGCAGCCGGTAGAGCTGGAGCACGATGGCCAGCCCGACGCCGATCTCGGCGGCGGCGAGCACGATCACGAAGAGCGCGAAGACCTGGCCGGAGTGCGGCAGCGCGGCGCGGACCGTGGTGTCGGCGGTGACCAGGATCAGGTTGACCGCGTTGAGCATCAGCTCGACGGCCATCAGCACGAGGACGGCGTTGCGGCGGCGCAGCACGCCGTAGACGCCGAGGCCGAACAGCAGCGCGGCGGTGACGTACGGAATGACCGGTCTCACGCGCGCCCGCCCTCGTCGCCGGCCGCCACCACCGGGCGGGCCGGCTCGACCGGACCGCCGGGCCGGCCGGGGCGGGCCGGGCCGGCGGCCGGGTTCACGCCGGGGCGGCCGATGTCGGGGCGGGAGAGCACGATCGCGCCGACCAGCGCGGCGAGCAGCAGCACCGAGAGCACCTCGAAGGGCAGCACCCAGGAGCGGAACACCTGCTCGCCGAGGCGCTCGGCGGTGCCCGAGGCGGGCGGCCCGACCCGGGACCAGCGGAACGCGTCGACCAGCAGCACGGCCAGGCCCAGCCCGCTGCCGGCACCGATCAGCGCGGCCGGCCAGCCGGGCCGGTCGAGGTCGTCGGAGGGACCGATCGGGGCCCGGGTCAGCATCACCGCGAAGAGCAGCAGCACCACCACCGCGCCGACGTAGATGAGTACCTGCACCCAGGCCACCAGCTCGGCGCCGAGCACCAGGTAGTCACCGGCCAGCGCGCCCAGGCAGACCACCAGCCAGAGCCCGGCCCGGACCAGGTGCCGGGTGGCCACCACCAGCGCGCCCGCGCCCACCGCCACCGCGCCGAGGGCGAGCAGCAGCACGTCGGCACCCGTCATGACGGCGCGCCTCCGCCCTGCTCGGCGCCGGGCTCGGGGCGTACCCGGGTCGGGGCCGGACGCGCGGCGGGGGCCGCGGCCTTGCGGGCGGCGGTGGTCTCCTCCTTCGAGGGGTCGCCGTGCGGGTCGTGGGCCGGTGGCGGCGGGACGGTGACCATCCACTCGCCCAGGTGGTCCTTGTCGTGCAGCAGGTCCTTGATGTCGTACTCGGCGTACTCGAACTCGGGCGTCCAGTAGAGCGCGTCGAACGGGCAGACCTCGATGCAGATGCCGCAGTACATGCAGAGCGAGAAGTCGATGTCGAACTTGTCGAGCACGTTGCGCTGGCGGGGGCGGGCGGCGCCGGGGACCGCCACCTCCTCCTTGTGCGAGTCGATGTAGATGCACCAGTCCGGGCACTCGCGGGCGCAGAGCATGCAGACCGTGCAGTTCTCCTCCAGCAGCGCGATCACGCCACGGGAGCGGGGCGGCAGCTCGGGGGCCACGTCCGGGTACTGCTGCGTGGTCGAGCGGCGGGTCATCGTCTTCAGCGTGACCGCCAGGCCCTTCACCAACCCCTCGCCGGGCACGCCGCTGCGCTCGCTCATGCCGCCCATCCTGCCCTGTGCCCCCGGTGCGCGCGACCACCACCCGGCGGATCGCCCGCCGACGGGCCGCCCGTCGGGTCAGGCCTCGGTGGCCGGCAGGGGCGGGAGCATCTCGACGCCGAGTTGCTGGAGGACCTGGAACAGCTCGTTGACGCTCCACACGTCGACGATCCGGCCGGTCTCGTCGAAGCGGAGGAAGCTGGCCCCGGAGTAGCTGACCACCCGGCCGGTCGGCGGCACCGGGCCGAACTGCCCGGCCTGGGTGCCGGCGGCCCGCCAGTGCACGGCGACCCGGTCACCGGCGGCGACCACCTCGACCACCTTGTAGCGCAGGTCGGGGAAGGACGCCCGCCGGTCCCGGTGCCAGGCCAGGGTGGCCTCCGGGCCGGTCCCGCCCAGCCCCGGGCAGTCCTCGGCGATCAGGTCGTTGGCGCTCTCCTCGCGGCCGGCGTTCCACACGTCCGCGATGAAGCGTCGGGCCGCCGCCTCCACATCGGTCACCGCGGCAGCCTAGCCCCGCCCTTCGCGCTCGGCCTGCCAGGAGCGGCCGGAACGACCATGATGGGACCGGAACGAGACATCCTCGGGAGGCGACGTGGGCGGCAACGGCGACCAGATCCTCGACCGGACCGGCGGCAAGTACGTCGAGCCGGGCGGCGAGTTCACCCGGGACCAGCGCTACATCGCCACCCGGATCACCGCCGACGGGGCGAGCGGCTGGCCGGTGGAGCCGGGCCGGTACCGGCTGGCGGTCAGCCGGGCCTGCCCCTGGGCGAACCGGCTGATCATCGTCCGGCGGCTGCTCGGGCTGGAGGACGCCATCTCGATGGCGGTGGCCGGGCCCACCCACGACAAGCGGAGCTGGACCTTCGACCTCGACCCGGGCGGCCGGGACCCGGTGCTCGGCATCGAGCGGCTGGCCGAGGCCTACTTCCGGCGCTTCCCCGGCTACGAGCGCGGCATCACGGTGCCGGCGATGGTGGACGTGCCGACCGGGCAGGTGGTCACCAACGACTACGCGCAGATGAGCCTGGACCTGTCGACGGAGTGGACCGCGTACCACCGGCCGGGCGCGCCGCAGCTCTACCCGGAGCGGCTGCGCGACGAGATCGACGAGGTCAACGCGGCCGTCTTCGCCGACGTGAACAACGGCGTCTACCGGTGCGGCTTCGCCGGCAGCCAGGAGGCGTACGAGAAGGCGTACCACCGGCTCTTCGACCGGCTGGACCGGCTCAGCGAGCGGCTGGCCGGGCAGCGCTACCTGGTCGGCGACACGATCACCGAGGCGGACGTCCGGTTGTTCACCACGCTGGTCCGCTTCGACCCGGTCTACCACGGCCACTTCAAGTGCAACCGGCAGAAGCTGACCGAGATGCCGGTGCTCTGGGCGTACGCCCGGGACCTGTTCCAGACCCCGGGCTTCGGCGACACCATCGACTTCGACCACATCAAGCGGCACTACTACGAGGTGCACCGGGACATCAACCCGACCGGGGTGGTGCCGCTCGGCCCGGACCTGGCGAACTGGCTCACCCCGCACGGCCGCGAGCAGCTCGGCGGCCGACCGTTCGGCGACGGCACCCCGCCGCTGCCGGCTCCGCCCGAGGAACGCGTCGACCCGGCCCACACCCCGCTGCGCGACCTCGGCTGAACCCGCGCGGCGGCCCCTCCCTCACATCGCCAGGCGGACGGCGGCGGTCAGCACGAGCTGGGCCAGGGCCAGCGGGACCAGCACCAGCCAGCAGAGGCGCTGGAGCTGGTCCTCGCGCAGCCGTGGGTAGCTCACCCGGAGCCAGATGATCACGAACGCGACGGCGAACACCTTGAGCAGGGTCCACAGCCAGCCGAGCTGGGCGTCGGCGAACGGGCCCTGCCAGCCGCCCAGGAACAGCACCGTGGTCAGGGCGGCGATCACCACGATGCCGACGTACTCGGCGAGCAGGAAGAACGCGAAGCGCAGGCCGGTGTACTCGGTCATGTAGCCGAAGACCAGCTCGGAGTCGGCCACCGGCATGTCGAACGGGGGCCGGCGGATCTCGGCCAGCCCGGCGACGAAGAAGATCACCATGGCCGGCGCCTGCCAGAGCAGCCACCAGGGGTGCCACGCCGCCACGATGCCGGGCAGGCTGAGCGTCCCCGCCGCCATCGCCACCGAGGCGGCGGCCAGCACCAGCGGCAGCTCGTAGCCGAGCAGCTGGGCCGCCCCGCGCAGCCCGCCGAGGAGGCTGTACTTGTTGGCCGAGGCCCAGGCCGACATCAGCACCGCCAGCACCCCGATGCCGACCACGGCCAGCACGAAGAACAGGCCGATGTCCAGCGGCTGCCCCACCAGGTCGCCCGGACCGAGCGGGATGACCAGCAGGGCGAGCAGGTAGGGCACCAGGGCCACCGCGGGGGCCAGCCGGAACACCGGCCGGTCCGCGTCGCGGGGAGTGACGTCCTCCTTCTGCACGAACTTGATGCCGTCGGCGACCAGTTGCGCCCAGCCGTGGAAGCCGCCCGCGTACATCGGGCCGAGCCGGCCCTGCATGTGGGCCATCACCTTGTGCTCGGCCTGGCCGACGATCAGCGGCAGGGTGAGGAACGCGACCAGCACGGCCGCCACCCGGAGGACCAGCTCCAACCAGGTCGGCATCAGCCCTCCCCCTCCTCGGCGTCGGCATCCGGCGCCGGCCGGGCCGGACCGGTCGGCCGACCCGCGCCCGAGGCGGGACGCTCACCCAGGGCCGGACGGGCCGGGCGCTCGCCCGGGGCGGGACGGGCCGGGCGCTCGCCCGGGGCGGGGCGCGGCGGGCGTTCGCGGGCCGGGCGGGCCGGCGTACCCCCGCGGGGGCCC
>NZ_MUYZ01000353.1:0-6366 GCF_003013775.1 Micromonospora sp. MH33 | reverse complement strand
CCACGCGATGACCCAGCCGGTCACCGCACCCCTGAAAACCAGCTAACCAACTCTCCATCAAACCCGGGGCTTGACAGTCTGGTAGCTCCACACCCACCCAGGAGGTCCTCACCCTTTCAAGATCCCCGACGCGTCACCAACGTCCATGGACAGAACACCTAGTCGCTGTGTCGACGGTCGGCGTGCTGGGGACCATTACCCGCTTGGATCCGCCACACGCACCGAGGGCGCGCGCTCATCACCACGCTGACGTCCCATCGGCCGGGGCGGCAGGTGCCTCGTTTTTGAACGTTGATCATGTAATCCCCCACATGCTTGGCTTCGGCGGTCGCCGCCAGACGACCGCTGCGTGCTGCTGCCCCGGAGCCGCTGATTCAGCGTGCTTCTTCGCCGAAGGGGCAGGGGTTACGGAAGTCCGGCGGGCGGCTGCCGAACCGCCAGATAATGCGGGGGTTAGCCTGCGGTTATCCCCAGGGGCGGGCGGCGGGCTGATCGACATGTGGTCGGAAAGGAGCAGTCGTCGGATGAGCACGATGCACGCCGTGAGAGCCCACACCAGGGGCGGGCCGGAGCAGCTCGTGTACGAGGAGGCGCCGCGGCCTGAGCCGGGGCCTGGTGAGGTGTTGGTGGCGGTGAAGGCCGCTTCCATGACACCCACCGAGCTCACCTGGCCGCAGACGTGGACGTACAGCTCGGACTGGTCAGGACCTGAGCGCACTCCGATCATCCCGTCGCATGAGTTCTCCGGAGTCGTCGCGGCGCGCGGGGTGGGGGTGGAGAGCCCGGCCGAGGGGGAGGCCGTCTACGGCTTGATCCCTTTCACCCGCGATGGCGCGGCCGCGGAGTACGTCGCTCTGCCCGCGGCCGTCGTGGCGGCCAAGCCCGTCAGCGTTGACCATGACCACGCCGCGGCGCTCCCACTGGCGGCGTTGAGTGCCTGGCAGGCACTGGTGGACCACGCCGATCTGCAGGCCGGCCAGCACGTGCTGGTGCAGGGCGGCGCCGGCGGCGTGGGGAGCTACGTGGTGCAGCTCGCGGCCGGTCTCGGTGCTCGCGTGAGCGCCACGGCGGCGGCGGCCGACCTGGAATTCGTCAAGGGTCTGGGTGCCGAGCAGGTCATCGACTATGCGCACGACCGCTTCGAGGACCACGTCCGCGACGTGGACGTGGTCGTTGATCTTGTCGGAGGAGCCACGCAGTCGCGGTCCTGGTCGGTCCTGAAACCGGGCGGTGTCCTGGTCAGCCTCGTCACGCCGCCCGACCAGCAGGAAGCACCCCGGCACGGCGCCCGCGGCGTGTACTTCATCGTCGAGCCCGACCAGAACGCGTTGCGTTCCATCGCCGAGCTCGTCGACAACGGCCGGTTGAGGCCGGTGCTGGACCGCGTACTGCCCCTCACCGAGACGCGCTCCGGTTACGAGGCGCTCGAGACGGCCAAACGCCGCGGTAAGGTCGTCATCCACGTCGCTGACTAGTCACTGCCGCCGCCGGCACCTGCGGCCCGCTGCTCTGTGACGGGATCCGGTCGGTCCGCAGGCCCGGACTACTCGCTTACAAAAGGAAGATGCCCCTGGCGGGGCGCCCGCGTCTTTGTGAAACTCGATGCGTCGCCCGCTGATGTCAGCGATGGGGTAGCCGCCCGTTAGGGTGCGCTCTGCCTGATCCTCACTCCTCCGGTACGTTTCCGGCCGCCCTGACCGGGTAGCACGGGCCATGCCTGGACTGTCGATGGTGACGGTCGGCGCCAGTCTGGTGCCGGCCGATCCGGCGCAGCTGCTGCCTGCGCGCGAGCAGATGGCCTTCACCCTCGGCTTCCACATCATCCTGGTGCCGTTCGGGGTGGCCTTCACCTTCCTGATGCTGATCGCGAACGCCCGGGGCATTCGTCGGAACGACGAGACCGCGCTGCTGCTGGCCCGCCGCTGGTCGCAGGTGGCGGCAGTGCTGTTCGCCGTCGGCGCGGTGTCCGGGACGGTGCTGTCGTTCGAGCTCGGGCTGCTCTGGCCGCGACTGATGGGCACCTACGGCGCGGCGTTCGGCATCCCGTTCGCGATCGAGGGCCTGTTCTTCTTCCTGGAGGCGATCTTCGTCGCCATCTACGTCTTCGGGTGGCAGCGGATGCGGCCATGGCCGCACTTCTGGACCGGTGTGCCGGTGGTGCTGTCCGGGATCGGCGGCACGCTGTCGGTGGTCGCGGCGAACGCGTGGATGAACCAGCCGGGCGGATTCACGATGCGGGACGGCAAGATCGTGGAGGTTCGCCCGCTGGAGGTGATCTTCAACGGGGCATTCTGGTTCGAGGCCATCCACATGCTGCTGGCCGCGTACATGGTCGCCGGGTTCGTCGTCGCCGGCGTCTACGCCGCCGGGATGCGGCGCGGCCGCCGCGACCGCTACCACCGGCTCGGCCTGGCGATACCGCTGACCGTCGCGGCGCTGGTCACCCCGCTGCAGATCTTCGTCGGCGACATCGCCGCGCGCGAGGTCTTCCGGAACGAACCGGCGAAGTTCGCCGCGATCGAGGCCGTCCCGACCACGGGCACCCACGTGCCGGAGGTGCTGGGCGGCTACTACGCGGACGGGGAGGTGCACGGCGGCGTCAAGATTCCCTCGGGGGCGTCGCTGTTGTCCGGCTACTCGCCGTCCACCCGCGTCCGGGGCCTGGACGCCATCCCCGCCGAGGTGCGACCACCGGACCGCCTGGTCGCGATCGTCCACCTGAGCTTCGACGTCATGGTCGGCATCGGCACGGCGCTGCTGGCCCTCTCCGCCTGGTACGCCCTGGCCTGGTGGCGCCGCCGTGACCTGCCGCGCAGCAGATGGTTCCTGCGGGCGACCACAATCAGTGGGATGCTCGCGGTGGTGGCGCTGGAAGCAGGCTGGGTGGTCACCGAGGTCGGCCGGCAGCCATGGACGGTCGTCGGTCACCTCCTCACCCGGGACGCGGTCACCACGTCCGGCAACCTGTGGCTGTTCTTCGCCGCCACCGTCGCGCTGTACGTCGCGGTCGGCGCCACCACCGTGTACGTCCTGCGACTGCTGCACCGCCGCTGGCGCGACCAAGGCGGGGCAACCGAGACAGACGTGCCCTACGGCCCATCTCGGTCCTCGCAGTCCGCGCCCGCGGGAGGGCAGGCGTGAGTACGTTTGCGGCCGTCGTGTTGTTCATCGGGGTCACCGCCTATGCCGTGCTCGGGGGCGCGGACTACGGTGCGGGATTCTGGGATCTCACCGCCGGTGGCGCGCGACGTGGGCGAAACTCAAGGCACCTGATCGATCAGACGTTGGCGCCGGTGTGGGAGGCCAACCACGTATGGCTGATCTTCTGCCTGGTGATGCTCTGGACCGGCTTCCCGTCCGCGTTCGCCGCGATCATGACCACGCTCTACGTTCCGCTGGGCCTCGCCGCCCTGGGCATCGTGGTCCGCGGCAGCGGGTTCGCGTTCCGGAAGGTGGTGGTGAAGACCGACCAGCAGCGGGCGACAGGGGCGGCGTTCGCCACCTCGTCGGTGATCACGCCGTTCTTCCTCGGCACGGTCGCCGGTGGAATCGCCTCCGGGCGCGTGCCCGCCGACGGGCACGGCGATCCCATGACGAGCTGGATCAACCCGACGTCGCTGCTCGGCGGAGTGCTCGCGGTCGGGGTGTGCGCGTTCGTCGCCGCGGTGTTCCTCACCGCCGAAGCCCGTACGCGCGCAGACGCCCGCCTGGAGGGCTGGTTTCGCCGTCGGGCCCAGGCCAGCGCCGTGGCGACCGGCACCTTGGCGCTGGCGGGGATCGCCATCCTGCACGCCGACGCCGGGCGCCTCTTCGACGGGCTGACCGGCCGCGGCCTGCCGTTGGTGCTGGTCTCCGCGGCATGCGGACTGGCCAGCATCGCCCTGCTTCATCGAGCGGTGCCGCGGTTGCTGCAGGCGCTCGCCGTCGGCGCGGCTGGCACGGTGGTGGTCGGCTGGGGCGTCGCGCAGTACCCGTACCTGCTGGGCACCCACCTACCCATCGGCGAGGCCGCGGCTCCCGACGCCACCCTGGCGTCGCTCACCCTTGTCGCCGCTGCGGCGCTGCTGCTCGTCGTGCCGGCCATGACGCTGCTGTTCGTCCTGCATCAGCGAGGTCATCTGGACACCACCTGACTGCTTCCGTTCACGCTGGCGCCGTTCTCCACCTACCTGAAGGTCGGCACCACGGCGCTGATCCGCCGGACCGCGGCCAACCGTCCAGCCCATCCGAGCGCCGTCGGTCACCCACCCGCCCTACGCCGCCATCGCGCCGCGGAATGAGCTGGCCCGCCGTCGCGCCGGCGTTCGCCGTGCTGCGTGACACCAAGCTCAACGTGCACCCCTCCGCCCCAGGGCGTCGGCGCATCACCAGCTACCGCGGCGTGCCCAGCAATTCCGTTTTGACGCCGCGACGGATCAGCAACAATGTTGGCGGCCAAGCGGCGAAGAAGCCGATGATCAACCCGACCTGGATAATGAGCCAAAACACCGGACTACTAGGCCGAAGGGTATCGTGGAAAACAAGAAAATGCATTAACGCCAGCCAGCCTAATAGGGCGAACTCGAAGACGGACACGGTCAGCAGGTCGCCCCTGAAAAATTTCCGTATTGCGGCCCACGCTCTTCGACCACCCGTGTGAGCCTCGGTAGAGTAGCGAAATGCAACGCCTATGGCCACTGCACCTACATAGTCGCCGACGACTTCGGGCCACAGTGTACTGCCGAAAATTTCGAGGCCAACGCCGTAGGTGATCGGCGTAGCAATGATGACACCTAGAGTGCAGTGTGTCGCACAATGATAGGTTTGGATTGTCGTAGGAGCATGTCGCGACGCCCTGGGCGGGTTGCCGTGCCGGTCCAGCCAGCGGGGAGACTGGGGTCTACCCCACTTTCTGTAGGTCAGGACGGCCGCTGGGCCAAGGTAGAGGGCGGTTGCCGGCCAGACTATCTCCATGATCTTGACCGGCTGACGGTATCCAAAAACAAATTGGTCAACAACGACAACGATGGCGCTGGCCAACACCACAAAGAGCGAAGCCCACGCAAGCATCACGAGCCACGTCGGTTGCACCATCATCTCCGCTCGCTCCAGGGCACTCAATGCAATGCCGGTGGCGGCGGATGTGAGAATCTCCGCCGCCAGGGAAGGAAGGCGACCCACGATGCCGCCTCAAACATGAGAGCACATCGGGCGGTGAGGCATGCGGCATCGCCCACCCGCGCAACATTCAGCCTTGTGGGCTGAACAGTGAGCCCGACGCCGAGCAAGTCCCAGCGGGTTACGCGCCCTTTACCGTGAGGCGGCTCCACGGCGCGGGTCGCGTCGGGAGGAAGCGCGAAACCACGCTGCGATCAACGCTGACGCCGACAACCACCGGCCTCGCGGCGGTCATGGCCAGGCTCAGGAACTCGCAGGTCACATTGGGTCGGGCGCCGACGGGCCTCATCCATGCCGTCCACGAAGCCTGTCGACCGGTGACGCTCGGCTGAGTACTTCGGCGGATATGCACTCAACGGCTGCGGCCATACGCTCACCACCGTGAACCCGATCTCACCCCCAACCAGGCGGACCAGGTCTGGCAGAGCCTGACCTTCATAGTGACCTGCCATGGCCTGCTCATCGCCGGGCTCGCCTGTTGTGGACGCTGCTTCCCACCGACGGCCAATGCGAGGGGATCGACTGCATTCCGCACGACCTCTTGCTTCGCCTGGCGATCACGGTCGGCCCATTGTTCCTTGCCGTGGCACTCCTCGCCTCGGCAGTCAAGCTTTGGTTCACGGTGGCCCGGACCGAGCTTCAAGCGGCTTGGGCCATTGGGACAACGGCTGCACCCACCGGCTGGCTCGTCGGGTTTGCCGCCATCGGCTGCGGCATCAGCTACTCCGTGTTTCTTGATCGATGAGAGCGGATCTCCTCGTCGGGCAGTTGGAGACCGTCCAGCCTCCCCGGACGGGGACAAGGTGGAGCGCGCCTTACCGCACTTGCTCTCGATCTCTGCCCTGACCTTGAACATCCGGAGCGACCGGGCAGTCACATCAACGACGCCACGCGGGACTTCATCGAGGTGCTGACCTTCGCGGACGCGGACACGATCATGACGATGATTCGCGACACGATCCCGGACCTCGCCGGGGATCTTCCGGTCTGGGCGAGGAACCTCGCGTACCGCCTGGCCTGCCTTCAGCGGCCCCACGATGCCGAACTACTTCGCGCGGCCGGCGCGGACCTCTACTTTCACGGGCCGGACTGGGACGATCACGCCGAACAACTCAGGCGTCGAGCCGACGAACTAGGCCGTGTTTGGTAAGGGTCATAGCCATTGGTTGATCGCGGCGATGGTGACGGTGGCTTCGTAACGGACGGCGA
>NZ_MUYZ01000352.1:0-6370 GCF_003013775.1 Micromonospora sp. MH33 | reverse complement strand
CGGCGCGGCGGCCGTGGTGGCCCGCCCCGACGGGCCGAACGGCTGGCGGCTCGCCGGCTACGCCCAGCGGGCGGCCGGCGGCGCGGTCACCGAGGCCGACCTGCGCCGCCGCCTGGAGGCCACCCTGCCGTACGCCATGATCCCGGCCGAGCTGCTCGTCCTGGACGCCCTGCCGCTGCTCGGCAACGGCAAGGTCGACCGGGCGGCGCTGCCGGAGATCCGGGCCGAGGCCACCGGCACCGCCCGGGTCGGCCCGCGCACCGACACCGAGCGGCTGATCGCCGAGGTCTGGGCCGAGCTGCTGGACCGCCCCGACATCGGCGTCGAGGACGACTTCTTCGCCCTCGGCGGCCACTCGCTGACCGCCCTGCGGGTCATCTCCCGGCTGCGGGACCGGCTGGCCGCCCCGCTCACCCTGCGCACCTTCTTCGAGGCCCGCACCATCGCCCGGCTCGCCCGGAAACTGGAGGAAACCCGATGACCGCCCTCACCCCCGCCCAGCAGGAGCTGCTCCGCCAGCGGCTCGCCGGACGCGCCGCGCCGCGTACCGCACCGGACGGGATCACCCGGGGCGACGGCACCCGCGACCTGCCGGTCTCCTTCGGGCAGGAGCGGCTGGTCTTCCTCGACCGGCTCGACGGCGCCGGCGCGGCGTACACCATCCCGGTGGCCTGGCGGCTCACCGGGCCGCTGGACCGCGACCGCCTGGACGCGGCGTTCGCCGCCCTGGTCGACCGGCACGACGCGCTGCGCACCCGGTTCAGCGTGGTCGACGGGGTGGTCCGGCAGGAGATCGTGCCCGGCTGGGCCGGCGTCGACTGGCGCGACGCGGGCGGCGCCGCCGAGGTCGCCGAGGCGGCCCGGCGGATCGCCGGGGAGCCGTTCGACCTGGCCACCGGGCCGCTGTTCCGGGTCACCGGGTGGCGGCTGGGCGCGGCCGACCACGTGGTCCTGCTGACCATGCACCACATCGTCGCCGACGGCTGGTCGATGGGCGTGCTGGTCCGCGACCTGGAGGCGCTCTACGCCGGCGAGCCCCGGCCCGAGCCGCCGGTCCGGTACGCCGACTACGCGGCCTGGCAGCGCGGTGCCGCCGGCGGCGCGCGGCTCGGCCGGGACCTGGCCTACTGGCGGGACCGGCTGGCCGGCCTGCCGCCGCTGGAACTGCCCACCGACGCCGACCGCCCGGCCCGCCGTTCCACCGCCGGCGCCACCCGCGAGTTCAGCCTGGAGCCGGTGCTCGTCGACGCGCTGGAGCGGCTGGCCAAGGAGCGCGGCGCGACCCTCTACATGGCCCTGCTGGCCGGCTTCGAGGCGGTGCTCGGCCGGCTCACCGGGCAGGTCGACTTCGGCGTCGGCACCCCGGTCGCCGGGCGGACCCGGCCCGAGGTGGAGCAGGTCGTCGGCTTCTTCGTGAACACCCTGGTGCTCCGGGCCGACCTCGGCGGGAACCCGTCCTTCGGCGAGCTGCTCGACCGGGTCCGCACCGACGCCCTCGGCGCGTACGACCACCAGGAGGCGCCCTTCGAGCGGGTCGTCGACGAGGTCAGCCCGGACCGCAGCCTGGACCGCACGCCGCTGTTCCAGGCCATGTTCAGCCTCGACGACGACGCCGACGACCGGCCCGTCCGCCTCGGCGAGGTGACCGGCGAGCGGTTCGACCTCGACCTCGACGCGGTCAAGTTCGACCTGATCCTGCAGACCGCCCGCCGCCCCGACGGGCTGGCCGGCGCGTTCTTCCACCGCGCCGACCTGTGGCGACCGGAGACGATGCGGCGCTGGGCCGCCCAGTACCGCCGGCTGCTCGAACAGGTCGTCGCCCACCCGGACACCCCGCTGTCCGACCTGGACCTGCTCCCCGACGACGAGCGGATCCGGCTCGCCGACTGGGCCGCCCCGGTGCGCGGCTACGACTCGGCCGACCTGCTGCACGAGCGGTTCGCCCGGCACGCCGCCGCCACCCCGGACGCCGTCGCCGTGGTGGCCGGCCCGGAGCGGGTCGACTACGCCACGCTGAACCGGCGGGCCAACCAGCTCGCCCACCGGCTGCGCGCGGCCGGGGTCGGGCCGGAGACGATGGTGGCGCTCTGCGTGAACCGCGACGTCGACCTGGCCGTCGGCATCCTCGGCATCCTCAAGGCCGGCGGGGCGTACGTGCCGCTGGACCCCGAGCACCCGCGCGACCGGCTGGCCTACGTGGTGGGCGACGCCGGGGTCCGGCTGGCCGTGGTGTCGCCCGGCCTCGCCGACCGGACACCGGTGGACCCGGCCGGGCTGGTCCGGCTGGACGACCCGGCGATCGCCGCCGCGCCGACCGACGACCCGGCGCCGGTCGCCACCGCCGACAACCTCGCCTACGTCATCTACACCTCCGGTTCGACCGGCCGCCCGAAGGGCGTGTGCGTGCCGCACCGGCAGGTGGTCCGCCTCCTCGACTCCTGCGTGGACGCGCTCGACCTGCGGCCCGGCGGGGTGTGGAGCCTGTTCCACTCGTACGCCTTCGACTTCTCGGTCTGGGAGCTGTGGGGGGCGCTGACCCGGGGCGGCACGGTGGTGCTGGTCGACAAGGCCACCGCCCGCGACCCGCACCGGTTCGCGGCGCTGCTGGCCGCCGAGCGGGTCACCATGCTCAGCCAGACCCCCGGCGCGTTCCGCAACCTGCGCGCCGCCCTCGGCGACCGGCCCCTCGCGGATCTCGGTGTGCGGCACGTGGTGCTCGGCGGGGAGAAGCTGGACCTGCCGGAGCTGGACGGCTGGCTCGACGGCCCGGGCGCGGGCGTGCGGCTGGTCAACATGTACGGCATCACCGAGACCACCGTCCACGTCACCCACCGCCTGGTGACCGCCGCCGACCTCGCCGGGGACGCCGTCTCGCCGATCGGCCGGGCGCTCGGCGACCTCACCGTCCACGTGCTCGACCGGCACCTGCGCCCCGTCCCGGTCGGCGCCACCGGCGAGCTGTACGTCGGCGGCGCCGGCCTGGCCCGCGGCTACCTGGGCCGCCCCGGCCTCACCGCGGACCGGTTCGTCCCCGACCCGTTCTCCACCGACCCCGGCGCCCGGCTGTACCGCACCGGCGACCGGGCCCGGCACCTGCCCGGCGGGGAGCTGGAGTACCGGGGCCGCGCCGACGACCAGGTGAAGATCCGCGGCCACCGGATCGAGCTGGGCGAGGTGGAGGCCGCGCTGCTGCGGCACGACGCCGTCGGCCAGGCCGCCGTGGTGGCCCGGGGCGAGCGCACCGGCGAGCACCGGCTGCACGCGTACCTGGTGGTCGACGGCGACCTGACCGGGGAGGAGCTGCGCCGCTGGCTGCGCGACCGGCTGCCCGAGGCCATGGTGCCGGCCACCTTCACCGTGCTGCCGGCGCTGCCGCTGACCGCCAACGGCAAGGTCGATCGCCGGGCGCTGCCCGCGGCCGAGGGCGCCACGCTGGACGCCGCCCGGGAGCACGTGCCGCCGGCCACCCCGACCGAGCGGCTGCTCGCCGAGGTGTGGTGCGCGGCGCTCGGCGCGGAGCGGGTCGGCGTCACCGACCGTTTCTTCGACCTCGGCGGCGACTCGATCCTCGCGCTGCGGGTGGTCGGGCTCGCCGAGCGGCGGGGCGTCACCGTCGCGCTGCGCGACGTCTTCGCCCACCAGGCGCTCGGCGAGCTGGCCCGGGCGGTCGACGTCGCCGCCGACCGCCGCGGCGCCACCCCGGCCGGGGACGCGCCCGTGGAGCGGTTCGCCATGGTGGCCCCGGCCGACCGGGACCGGCTGCCCGCCGGGCTGGAGGACGCGTACCCGCTGACCCGGATGCAGCAGGGCATGCTCTACGAGCTGCTCGCCGACGCGGGCAAGGGCGCGTACCACAACGTGACCAGCTTCCGGGTGCAGGAGCCGGGCGGCTTCGACGCCGCCGCCATGCAGGCCGCCGCCGACGCGGTGGTGGCCCGCTACGAGATCCTGCGCACCGGCTTCGACTGGAGCACGTACGAGGAGCCGCTGCAACTGGTGCACCCGGCCGCCGAGCTGCCGGTGGGCGTGGACGACCTGCGGGGCCTCGACGAGGCCACCCAGGCCGAGCGGGTCCGCGAGCACCTGCACGCCGAGGCGGTGCGCTGGTTCGAGCTGGCCGTGCCGCCGCTGATCCGGCTGCACGTGCACGTGCTCAACGACGCCGAGTACCGGCTCACCATCACCGACTGCCATGCCGTGCTGGACGGTTGGAGCCTCACCTCGCTCATCGCCGAGCTGGTCGACCGGCACCGCCGCGCGGTCACCGGCGCGGGGGAGGAGCCGGCCGGTGGTCCGGTGCCCCGCTTCGCCGAGTACGTCGCGCTGGAGCGCGCCGCGGTCGCCGACCCGGCCGCCCGGGCCTTCTGGGACGGCATGGTCGAGCAGTTCCCGCCGGTGCGGGTGCCGCGCTCGGTCGGCGCGGAGCCCACCGACAAGTCGACGTGTGAGGTGCTGCGCACCTACCAGCACCTCCAGGCCGGCCTCGACGCCCTCGCCGCCCGGGCCGGGGTGCCCCGCAAGACGGTGCTGTTCACCGCCTACTACCACCTGATGGGGCAGCTCGCCGACGGCGAGGCGTACTCCACCGGGTTCGCCACCAACGGCCGCCCGGAGCGGGCCGGGGCGGACGGCATGCGGGGGCTGTTCCTCAACGTGGTGCCGTTCGGGGTGCGCTCCGCCGCGACGAGCTGGCTGGGCCTGCTGCGGGACGTCTTCGCCGCCGAGCGGGAGCTGATCCCGCACCGCCGCTTCCCGCTCGCCGAACTACAGCGCGGCCGGTGGGCCGGCGAGGTGCTGGTCGACACCGCCTTCAACTACGTGCACTTCCACGCGCTGGACAGCGAGCACAAGCAGGAGATCGAGGAGATCGCCCGGACGAACTTCGGGCTGATGGTCACCACCGGTCCGCAGGGGGTCTCCTTCGAGGCGGACGCCGGCCGGATGTCCCCGGGGGAGGTGGAGCGGCTGGCCGACGCGTACTGCGCGCTGCTGGCCGAGATGGTCGCCGACCCGGAGGCCGCACCCGGCGTCCCCGTCGCGGCCGCCGCCCGCGCCGAGGCCGCCGGCCCGGCCCGGGACGACCGGAGCGTGGTGGCGATCCTGGCCGCCCAGGTCGCCGCCCACCCGGACCGGGTCGCGTTGGCCGCGGCCGACGGCCCGGTCAGCTACGCCGAGTTGGACGCGCGGGCCAACCGGGTCGCCCACCACCTGCGGCGGCGCGGCGCCGGCCCGGAGCGGATCGTCGGGCTCTGCGCCGAACGCTCCGTCGACCTGGTCGTCGGCCTGCTCGGCATCCTCAAGGCCGGGGCGGCGTACCTGCCGCTGGACCCGCGCGACCCGCGCCGCCGGCTGGAGCTGCTCGCCGCCGACACCGGCGCCGACCTGGTGCTGGTCCAGCCCGCCTGGCGGCATCTGGTGCCGGACCGGGTCGCGGTCACCCTGGCAGCGGAGACGTTCGCGGCCGAGCCGGCCGACGCGCCCGCCCCGGCGCCGGACGCCGACAACCTGGCCTGCGTGCTCTACACCTCCGGCTCCACCGGCCGGCCGAAGGGCACCGCGCTCACCCACCGGGCGATCGTCGACTCGCTGGTCGGGCAGGACTTCGTCCACCTCGGCCCCGACGAGACCGTCCTGCACCTGAGCAGCGTCAACTGGGACGCGGCGATCTTCGACATCTTCGGCCCGCTGCTGCACGGCGGCACCTGCGCGCTCTACCCGGCCGAGCCGGTCACCCCGGCCGGCATCGTCGCCGCGATCCGCCGGCACGGCGTCACCACCACCTTCCTCACCACCACCCTGTTCAACCTGGCGGTCGAGGAGTGCCTGGAGGAGCTGGGCGCGCTGCGCCAGATCTTCTTCGGCGGGGAGGCGGCGTCCGCACCGCACGTGCGGGACCTGGCCGCGCGCTGGCCGCACCTGCGCATCGTCAACGGGTACGGCCCGGTGGAGGCGACCCTGATCGTCACCGCCCAGCGGGTCCGCGAACTGCCCGCCGACGCGGTCAGCGTCCCGATCGGCCGGCCGCTGCACCGGACCACGGTGCTCGTCCTGGACGAGGCGCTGCGCCCGGCGCCGGTCGGCGTGGCCGGGGAGATCTACCTCGGCGGCGACTCGCTGGCCCGCGGCTACCTCGGGCAGCCGGGGCTCACCGCGGACCGGTTCGTCCCCGACCCGGCCGGCGGCGGCCGGCGGCTCTACCGCACCGGCGACCGGGGGCGCTGGCGCGCCGACGGCACGCTCGACTTCGGCGGCCGGGTCGACGGCCAGGTCAAGATCCGGGGCCGGCGCATCGAGCTCGGCGAGATCGAGGCGGTCCTGGCCGCCCGCCCCGACGTCGGGATGGCCGCGGTGGCCGCCCGCGTCGACCGGC
>NZ_MUYZ01000351.1:0-6417 GCF_003013775.1 Micromonospora sp. MH33 | reverse complement strand
ATCCACGCACCGCAGCCAAACACCACCACGACGATCATACAAGCGACACGCCACAACAACCTAACAAAGCACTACTAACCGGGAGTCGGCGGTCAAGCGCGGAGCGTGGCCGGAGCCCGGGCCGCCCGGAAGTGGGTGTGCAGCAGTTCCGCCGTACGGAAGGCCAGGTCGATCGACTGGCTGCGGTTCAGCCGAGGGTCACACGCCGACTCGTAACCGGCGTGCAGGTCGTCGAAGGCGACCGGTTCCCCACCGCCGACGCACTCGGCGACATCGTCGCCGGTCAGCTCGATGTGCAGGCCACCCGGGTGGGTACCCAGCGCGGCGTGCACCTCGAAGAAGCCCGTCACCTCGTCGAGGATGTCGTCGAAGCGCCGGGTCTTGTGCCCGCTCGGCGCGGTGATCGTGTTGCCGTGCATCGGGTCACTGACCCAGATGACCGTGCCGCCGACGGACCCGGCCGCCTCGACAAGCGCCGGAAGCCGGTCGCGGATGATCTCGGCGCCCATCCGGGCGATGAAGGTCAGTCGGCCGGGCCGGCGGTGCGGGTCCAGCAGGTCGATGTAGGCGGCCACCTCGTCGGGGGTGGTCTTCGGCCCCAGCTTGACGGCGATGGGGTTGTCGATGGTGGTCAGGTACGCCAGGTGGGCACCGTCGAGCTGCCGGGTGCGCTCGCCCAGCCACAGCAGGTGACCGCTGCCGGCGTACCGCCGACCGCTGCGGGGATCCGTCCGGGTCAGGGCCTCCTCGTAGTCAAGCAGCAGGCCCTCGTGGCTGGTGTACAGGTCGACGCTGCGGGTACCGGTCAGGTCCATGTTGCAGGCCTGCACGAAGCTCAGCGCCTGGTCGATGTCGTCGGCGAGGCGCTCGTAGCGCTGGCCGACCGGCGAGCGCGCGACGAAGTCCTGATTCCAGGCGTGCACCTGACGCAGGTCGGCGTACCCGCCGGTCAGGAAGGCCCGGATGACCGCGATCGTCGCCGCCGAGGCCTGGTACATCTCGTGCAGGCGGCGGGGGTCGGGCCGGCGGGCCTCGGCGGTGAACTCGACGCCGTTGACCGCGTCGCCACGGTAGGCCGGCAGCGTCACAGCGTCGCGGGTCTCCGTCGGCAGCGACCGTGGTTTGGCGAACTGTCCCGCCATCCGCCCGATCTTGACGACCGGCAGCGAGCCGGCGTACGTGAGGACCACCGCGATCTGGAGCAGGGTTTCCAGCTTCCGGCGGATCGCCAGGGACGAGTTGCCCTGGAACGTCTCGGCGCAGTCACCACCCTGGAACAGGAACGCTTCCCCGCGGGCGACCTGCGCGATCCGGGTCGTCAAGTCGTCGCACTCCTGCGGTGACACCAGTGTCGACGCGGTGCTGAGCTGACCGACCACCCGGTCCAGCAGGTCACGGTCCGGCCAGTCCGGTGCCTGGGCGACCGGCCGGTCGCGCCAGTGGTCGGCCGGGCGGGCGATGGGGGTAGAGGCGTGGTGCGCAGGAGCCTGCAAGGCGATGGTCATGGGAGCCTTCCACGTCGGCAGAGCATGGTCTGGTGAGACGGGTCATGGATCGGCGAAGTTGAGCGTAGGCCCAGCGGACCGGGCCCCGTCAAACCCTTCGCGGTTCACCTGACCGGCCTGGCCGAGCTGTCTGCATCCCCGTGGTGACCTGCTCTTTCGCCACCACGACGGACGCTGCGGCGGGGAAGTGGACCGGTTCGCGGACCGACGAATGGTCTGGGGTCCCCCGGTACCACCTGCTTGGCTGGCAGCGGTGAAGGGGGATGTGATGCCGACCAGTGAAGCCGCCCGGACGGATCGCGACGCAGTGCCGTCGCAGGGCCTGCTCGACCAGGCGAGGGTGCCGGTCACGGTGCGATCGACGGATTTGGCCGCGCGCGATCCGCTGGAGCTCTACGCCTCCCTTGCCGCCAGCCTCGGCACCGACCAGGTGTTCCTGCTGGAGAGCCTCTCCGGGCCGGAGCCGCTGCGACGGGGTTCGGTGGTCGGTTGGGGTCGCCTCGCGCAGGTCCGGCTGCACCCGGGACACCTGGAGTTCGACGGGGTGCCCACCATCGTGGCAGCGCTGCGGCGGCTGGCCACCGGACTCGGGTTCCGCACGGATGGACCCGACCGGTGGACGTTCGACCGGGCGGAGAGCGTCTGGGAGCTGCTGCGACACACCCAACGCCTCTTCGACGTGGTGACCGACGAACCCACGCAGGCGTACGCCTTCGGTTTCCTCCTCACCGCCGGCTACGGCGCCGCCTGGCACATGGAGGACCTGCCTCCCCGGCCCGAGAGTGACCTGCCGGATCTGACGCTGACCCTGTTCCAGCACTCGGTCTGGTTCGAGGCCCGGTCCGGCCGGATCCGGCACTTGCGCGGCGACAACCCGGACTTCCCCGCCTCCCCGGGCGTGCCGTCGGCGCCGGAGGCGGCCGGGGAGACGGCGGCGGTGCCGGCCGCGCCGACCCCCGACGAGGTCAGCGACAACGTCGACCGGGAGACCTTCCTCGGCTGGGTGCGCCGCTGCTTGGAGCACATCCACGTCGGCGACATCTACCAGATCCAGGTCGGCCACCGGATCGACGTGCGGACGTCGCTGACCCCGCTGGAGGTGTACCGCCGGCTGCGGTCACGCAACCCCTCGCCGCACATGTACCTCCTGCCGTACGCCGGCTCCATTCTGATCGGCGCCAGCCCGGAGCTGCTCTTCCGCACCGAGGGGGACCTGCTGGTGATGCGGCCGATCGCCGGCACCACCCGCCGCGACCCGTCCGGGCGGGGAAACGACGAACGTGTGCAGGCACTGCTCGCCAGCACGAAGGAACGGGCCGAGCACATCATGCTGGTCGACCTGTGCCGCAACGACGTCAGTCGGGTCGCCCGCCCGCACAGCCTGGCCGTCGACCGGCTGATGGCGGTGGAGACCTTCTCCCACGTCTTCCACCTCGTGTCGACCGTCTCGGCCCGGATGGATCCGGCCACGGACGTCTGGACGGCGCTGCGGGCGACCTTCCCGGCGGGCACGATGACCGGCGCCCCGAAACTGCGGGCCATGGAGATCATCAACGAGATCGAGCGGGACGACCGGGGCAGCTACGCGGGCACGGTCGGTCTGGTCGACGCGCGTGGCTGGAGCGAGCTGGCCCTCTGCATCCGCACCGTCCGCTTCGACGGCGCCCGGTACTCGACGCAGAGCTCGGCCGGGATCGTGGCCCAGTCCGACCCCGAGGGGGAATGGGCCGAAACCCTCCACAAGATGTCCGCCGCCTACTGGGCCCTGACCGGAGAGGAGCTGCTGCCGTGAAGGTGCTTCTCATCGATGCCTACGATAGCTTCGTCCACATCATCCAGCAGTACCTGCGGGATCTCGGCGTGCAGGCCGAGACCGTACGGGCGAAGACCCTGCCGGAGGCCGACCTGCTGGCCTGGGGGCCGGACGCGGTCGTTCTCGGGCCCGGCCCGGGGCATCCGGCCGACTCCGGTCACGTCGAGCTGGTACGGCTCTTCGCCGACCAGGTGCCAGTGCTCGGGGTGTGCCTCGGCCACCAGGCCATCGGGATGGCCTTCGGTGCCGAGGTGCGGGTCTCCGGCCGGCCGATGCACGGCCGCACCAGCGTCGTCCGGCACGACGGGCGCGGCGTCTTCACCGGCGTGGCGCCGGACATGGTCGCCACCCGTTACCACTCGCTGGTGATCGGCGAGCCGCTGCCGGAGGTGCTGGAGGCGACCGCCCACTCCACCGACGACGGGTTCGTCATGGGCGTACGGCATCGGCACCTCCCGGTGGAGGGCATCCAGTTCCACCCGGAGAGCATCACCACCGTCGACGGCATCCGTCTGCTGGAGAACTTCCTGACCACCTCGGTGGCGGTGGTCTGACCGGTCCGGCCGGTCCGTCAGGCGGCGCAGCCGGTCCGTCAGGCGGTGTGCCGCAGACAGGGCCGGCCGGGCACCTCCGCGACCGTCTCTCCGATGGCGCGGATCGCCTCGAACAACCCCGACCTGGGCAGCCCGGCGTACCCGACGACCAAGGCGGCGGTCGGCGGTCCGCTGACGCTGCAGGACCGGCCGCCCGCGATCAGCACCGAGCGACCGGCCGCGCCGTCCACCAGTGCGGCTTCGTCGACGTGCGCGGGAAGTCTCAGGTATGCGTACAGCCCGGCCGCCGAACCGCTCATGCAGGCCTCGGGCAGATGCCGGCCGACCGCCTGGGTGAGCGCCTCGCGGCGCACCCGGCAGCGGGCCCGCATGCGTCGCGCGTGGCGGTCCAGCAGCCCGCTGCGGATGAACTCGGCGAAGGCCAGCTGGGTCAGGCTGTCGCCGGCGAATTCCCGCTCGGCGCCGACCCGGTCGAGGACGGGCGACAGGGTGGGCGGGACGCACAGCCAGCCCACCCGCAGCCCCGGGCCGAGGATCGTGCTGGCC
The DNA here is from genome assembly GCF_003013775.1 of Micromonospora sp. MH33. Lineage (NCBI taxonomy): Bacteria > Bacillati > Actinomycetota > Actinomycetes > Micromonosporales > Micromonosporaceae > Micromonospora > Micromonospora sp. MH33. Next base: position 1,999 of record NZ_MUYZ01000351.1, on the reverse strand, counting down.
GTGCCGGCGTAGACGACCCGGTCGGGTGCCTCGCGTTGCAGGGCCAGTGGCCGGGGCCGCGCCTCCATCCACAGGTCGCCGTCATGGTCCACCTCGATGATCCACGCGCCGGTGTCGTGTGCCCACCGCAGCAGCTGCTCCCGGCGGTCCCGACTCATCGTGACCCCGGTCGGGAACTGGTGGGCGGGGGTCGTCAGCACTGCCCGCACCCCGCTGCGGGCGAGCGCACGTACGTTGATCCCGCTGGCGTCGACGGGCACCGGGTGCAGGCGCTGGCCGAACCGGGCGGCGATGCCCCGGTGCCGGGGGTGGCCCGGGTCCTCCACGCCGAGGTGGTCGATGCCGATCCGGCGCAGCGAGATGCTCAACAGTCGCAGCGCCGCCGAGAAACCGGCGGTGACCAGTGTCTGCCCGGGGCCAGCCCGGACCCCCACCACCCGGCCCAGGTAGCCGGCGAGTTCGGTGCGCAGCGCCTCGACGCCGAACGGCGGTGGCCGGTGCAGATCGGGCAGGCGGACCGACCGCACCGCCCGCTCGTACGCGGCCAGCCAGTCGCTGTGCGGGAAGTGGACCCCGTTGCCCGCGTCCGGCCGCAGATCGAACCGGACGGACTGCGCCGCGGCGTGCTCCGCCGGCTCGGGCCGGGCCGGCACCGGCGTGATGTGCCGGGCGACGCGGGTGCCCGATCCCCGTACCGCTTCCAGGTAGCCCTCGGCGATCAACCGGTCGTACGCCTCCACCACGACGCTGCGGGAGACCTCCAGGTCCGCGGCGAGCTGCCGGCTGGATGGCAGCCGGGTGGCCGGTCGCAGCGATCCGGCGGTGATCTCCCGTTGGATGGCGTCGTGGATCTGCGCGGTCAACGGGGCACCGGAGTTCCGATCGACGTGGATGAACAGCCGCCAGGTCATCACGCCGCTCCCGTGATGCGGAAAGTGGACCGGCCGTACGACGTCGGGGTGGTCTGGCATGCCGCGACGTCCGATCCGACAGTGGGCAGGAGGACCCGAGGGGGCAACCGATGACCGAGACCGATCGGCGCTGGGCCGTTCTGATGAGCGCCCTGCTGCGGCGCGAGGATCTGACCGCGCAGGACACCGCGTGGGCGATGGACGAGGTGATGCGGGGCGCGGTCGGGCCGGCCCGGCTGGCGGCCTTCCTGGTGGCGCTGCGCGCCAAGGGGGAGACCGTCGCCGAGGTCGAAGGGCTGTTGCGGACGATGTACGCGCACGCGGTCCCGGTGCCCGTCGCGGGCCCGACCGTCGACATCGTCGGCACCGGCGGGGACGGCGCCCGGACGGTGAACATCTCCACGATGGCGTCGATCGTCGTCGCCGGTGCCGGGCTCCGGGTGGTCAAGCACGGCAACCGGTCGGTGTCGTCGTCGAGCGGCTCCGCCGACGTGCTGGAACACCTCGGTGTGCCGCTGCCGCTCTCGGCCGCCGACGTGGCGACGCTGGTCGACCAGGTGGGCATCGGGTTCTGTTTCGCGCCGGTGTTCCACCCGGCGATGCGGCACGCCGCCCCCGTCCGCCGGGAACTGGGCGTCCCCACCGCGTTCAACCTGCTCGGGCCGATGTCCAATCCGGCCCGACCGACCGCCCACGCGATCGGCGTCGCCGACCTGCGGGCCGGCCCGCTGGTCGCCGGGGTGATCGCCGGTGGCGGCGGGAACGCGCTGGTGTTCCGTGGTGACGACGGGCTGGACGAGTTGACCGTGACCACGATGTCCCGGGTCTGGGTGGTGCAGGACGGGACGGTGCACGAGGAGATCTTCGACCCGCGCGACATCGGCATCAGTTACTCCCCGTTGGCAGCGCTGCGCACCTCCGGGCCGCAGGACAGCGCGCGGGTCGTGGGCGAGGTGCTGGCCGGGTCGACCGGCCCGGTCCGCGACGCGGTGCTGCTCGCGGCGGCGGCCGGGATCGCGGCGGCCCGGCCGACCGACGAGTCGGTGACCGCCCGGCTGGCGGCGGGTGTGCGCAGCGCCGCAGAGAGC
>NZ_MUYZ01000350.1:0-6469 GCF_003013775.1 Micromonospora sp. MH33 | reverse complement strand
CCAGGACGGGCCGGCGGCGGGCGGCGGCGCCACGTCCGGCGGCGACGCCGCGCCGGCCGTGACCGTGGTCGAGGCCGCTCCCGACCGCGTCGTGCTCGACGTCGACGGGACGCGGCGGGCGTTCCGCGTACACCGGGTGGGGTCGGAGGTCTTCGTGGACGGCCCGGCGGGGGCGGCGAGCCTCGCCGAGCTGCCGCGCTTTCCCCTGCCCACCGCGGAGCTGGCGGCCGGGTCGCTGCTCGCGCCGCTGCCCGGCGCGGTGACCCGGGTGCACGTCGAGGTCGGCCAGCGGGTGACCGCCGGCGACCTGCTGCTGACCCTCGAAGCGATGAAGCTCGAACATCCCGTACTCGCCCCGACCGACGGCGTGGTGGCGGAGCTGCCGGTGCCGGCCGGCGGCCAGGTCGACACCGGGGCCGTGCTGGCCGTGGTCACTGAGGAGGACCCCCGATGAACTTCGACCTCACCCCCGAGCAGGACCAGCTCCGCGACGCCGTCCGGGCGCTGGGGCGGAAGTACGGCCACGGCTACTTCGTCGAGAAGGCCAAGGCCGGTGCGCACACCACCGAGCTGTGGCAGGAGGCCGGGCGGCTCGGCTACCTGGGCGTCAACATCCCCACCGAGTACGGCGGCGGGGGCGGCGGCATCACCGAGCTGGCCATCGTCTGCGAGGAGCTGGCCGCGGCCGGCTGCCCGCTGCTGCTGCTCGTGGTCTCGCCCGCCATCGCGGCCACCGTGATCAACAAGCACGGCACCGACGAGCAGCGCAAGCGGCACCTGCCCGGCCTCGCCGACGGCTCGCAGAAGATCGTCTTCGCGATCACCGAACCGGAGGCCGGGTCGAACTTCCACCGGCTCGGCACGGTGGCCCGCCGCGACGGCGACGACTGGCTGCTCACCGGCCGCAAGTGCTACATCTCCGGCGTCGACGAGGCCGGGCACGTGCTGGTGGTTGCTCGTACCGAGGATGCCTCCACCGGGAAGCTCAAGCCGGCCCTGTTCATCGTGCCGACCGACGCGCCCGGCCTGGAGAGGTCCAAGCTGGACATGGAGATCCTCTCCCCGGAGAACCAGTTCCTGCTCTACCTGGACGACGTCCGGCTGCCCGCTGACGCGCTGGTCGGCGAGTCGCTGGACGCCGGACTGCCGGCGCTCTTCGCCGGCCTCAACCCGGAGCGGATCACGGTCGCCGCCATGGGCGCCGGCACCGGCCGGTACGCCATCGAGCGGGCCAGCGCGTACACCGCCACCCGGAAGGTGTGGGGCGGCCGGAGCATCGGCACGCACCAGGGCGTCGCCCACCCGCTCGCGCACGCGGCGGTGCAGGTGGAACTGGCCCGCCTGATGATCCACAAGGCGGCCACCCTCTACGACGCGGGCCGCGACCTGGAGGCCGGTGTCGCCGGCAACATGGCCAAGTACGCGGCCGGCGAGGCCGCCGCACTCGCCGTGGACACCGCCGTGCAGGCGCTCGGCGGCGCCGGCATGACCACCGAGTACGGCGTGGCCACCCTGCTCGGCGCGGTCCGGGCCGGCCGGATCGCCCCGGTCAGCCGCGAGATGATCCTCAACTTCGTCGCCCAGCACGTCCTCGGCCAGGACAAGTCCTACTGAGGGCCACCTGCGCCGTTGCCCGGCGCCCTGGTGCGGGCGCCGGGCAACGGCGGCGGCTCAGGACGTGGCGAGCTTGTCGAACTTCTCCCACGGCCCGATCGACGTGACGCCGCCGCATCAGCGGACGGTGCGGCAGGCGGCGTCGACGCGGTGCACCGGGCGGACCCGGCGTCCCAACCCCTCCAGCAACGAGTCCTCGACGTGGAAGTCGCGCACCCGCAGCTGCCGCCGGGGCAGCTCCTCCTCGCTCGGGCAGAGCACCTGGGCACGCACGTCGTCCACCGGCAGGTAGCGGACCCCGCCGCGCTCCTGGAGCAGCACGACGTTGACGTCGTCCACGGTGACCACGTGACCCCGGACGTCCTCGGTGACGCCGGGCGACGACTCGACCGTGGTCACGGTCAGCGGCAGCACCGGCGTGCTGATCACGGGGAGCGCGGCCCAGACCAGCATGGCGAGCACCGCCGCCTCGGTGATCGAGGCGAGCGGCCGGATCACCGCCGCCGGCAGCGGTCCGGTGACGAACAGGGCCAGCACCAGGGGTACGACGAGCAGCACCACGGCGAGCAGTTCCCGCTGCTGCCACGCGTCCAGCAGGGTGGGCCCGAGCAGCCAGAGATACCCGGCGAAGCCGGCGCCGAGCAGCAGCAGGCGGGGCAGCGGCTGCTCGTGCAGCCGTTCCGGGCTGAGCTGGAAGGCGGCCACGAACGCCGGGACCAGCAGCGGCAGGTAGAGCAGCGGCCAGGTGACCAGGGCCAGCAGGAAGCTCGCCACCGCGAACCAGGCGGGGGTGATGTCCACCCAGCGGGCGAAGAGCGGGCGGCGTACGCCGGCCGGCATCCGTTCCACGCTGACCCGCAGCACCGCGCCGAGCGCGAAGACCGCGACCAGCCCGGTGGAGAGCAGCCGCGCGGCCGTGGTGAGGAACCCGGCGAGCAGGTTCACGGTGCCCACGTTGGCGACCAGCAGCAGGGTGGTCTGGAGTTCGCCGCCCGCCTCGACGCCGAGCCGCAGCACGGAGAAGACCGCCGGCACGCCGACCACCGCGGTCCAGAACGACTGGCTGGCCCGGGCCCGGCGTTCGGCCGGGTCGTGGGCGGGTGCGGCGGGCGGCGCGGGCGCGGCGGTGTCCGGGGCGGCGACCGGCGCGGTCATCGCCGGGGCGCCTTGTCGTCGAAGTCGACCAGCTTCGGCACGTCCAGCGGCTGGGGCTGCGACTTGTCCGCCTTCAGCCACGGCCCCAGCGTCCGGTTGTATGCGGTGAGCCAGGGGCTGCTGATCCCGTTCCGCCCCTCCAGGTAGCTCTTCTGGAGGAAGAAGGCGACCAGGTCGCGCAGCGCCGGATCGCCGATCGGTACGCCGACGCCGAGCAGCTCGCTGGTGCCGAACGGCATGTCGATGATCTCGAACTCGGTGGGATAGCGGGAGAGGAATCCGGCGAGGATGGTCTCGTCGGAGCTGACCGCGTCGTAACGACCCTCGCGCATCCCCTTCACGCAGTCACCGACCTCCTTCACCACGTACGCCTTGACCTGGTGCTTCTCCAGCTCGGCCTCGGTGGTGGAGCCGCCGCTGGTGCAGATCCGGTACTCCGGCCTGCGGAGATCCTCGATGGTGCGGATGCGGTCCCGGTGCCGCTTCGGCACCATCGCCTCCTGCGTGGTGACGAAGTACGGCCCGGCGAAGCTGACCAACTTCTTGCGCTCCTCGGTGATGGAGAAGCTGGAGACGACCAGGTCGACGGTGCCGCCCTGGAGGGCGGGAATGCGGTCCTCGGTGGCCAGCGGCACCCACTGGATGCGCTGCTCGCCCTCGAAGCCGAGCGACGAGGCGATGTAGCGGCCGATCTCCACGTCGAAGCCGGTGTGCGTGCCGTTGCGCAGCTCGCCCATCAACGGCTCGGTGGTCGCCACCCCGATCCTTATTTTTGCCTGGCCGTCGATGTGCGACTCGCGCAGCTTGTCGAGGACCGCCGGCAGCGGCGCGACCACCGGCGGCAGCCGCTTCGGCTCGCCCCGGCCGGGCTCACCGGCCCGGGCCAGGTCGCTCTTCGACGCCGCCGCCCGGGTGGCCGCCGGCTCGTCCTGGAACGGCTGGGCGTCACCGGTGCAGAGCGTGCCCTTGGCGGGCAGCGTCCCCTTGAGCAGGTACGCGTCGACCGCGCCGGTCACGCAGGCCGAGGTGCCGTAGGCGGTGTGCCCCCAGCTGTCGCTGCTCAGCAGCCGGCTGTTCGGCAGCAGCCGGGCCGAGCTGACCGCGCCCTGGTAGTTGGTCGCCGGGTCCCAGTAGTTGCCGACCACCAGCACCGGTGCCGCGGTGGTCCGGTCGAACGGGCCGGTCCAGGCGTCCTCGTCCCGCACGGTCCAGATGTTGCGGGCGCAGGGCGCGGTGCCCCAGGCCCAGGCCCGGCCGAAGTACGGCGCCCGCTTGTCCTCCTTGGCCGACAGCGCCGGCCAGGCGTCCGCGCTCTTCGGGTGGTACGCGTCGGTGCAGTCCACCGTCAGGAACGTCTCCAGCCCGTTGTCGTACGGGAAGTCGTACCCGTGCTGCTGGCGCGCCTGGGCGGCCCGGCGGGCCACCTCGGTGCGCCCCTGCGCCCGGGCCGGCGCCGCCGCGGCCGGGTCGGTCAGCACCAGCAGGTCGCCGGTGAGCTCCACGATGTACTGCCAGCCGTTCGGGTCGTAGAGGTTGCCGAGGGTGGCGCCGACGAAGTCGGCGTAGCTGACGGTGAACTGCCCGAGGTCCGGGTCGTCCACCACCAGCGGCTTCTTGCGCAGCCGCTGCGCCACCGTCTCGTACGCGGCGACCGGGTCGCCGCCGGACGCCAGCGCGCACTTCTCGGCCCCGGCCTTGGCGCACCGGACCAGGATCTCGTGCAGCGCGCGGTACGCGCCGTCGGCGCTGCGCAGCCGGGTCTCCTGGAGCTGGTTGCGGGCCTTGCCCTGACCGACCCAGGCGTTCGGGTTGAGCACGCCGTCGACCACCAGGGCGCGGAACCGGTCCGGGAACATGTTGGCGTAGTACTGCCCCAGCGCGGTGCCGTAGCTGAAGCCGAGGTAGCTGAGCTTCTTGTCGCCGACCGCGCGGCGCAGCACGTCCATGTCGCGGGCCACCTCGGCGGTGGACGCCGCGCCGGTCAGCGGCCTGCCCGTGGTCGAGCAGCCCTTGCCGACCGCCTTCGACGCCGCGATGTACGCCTTCTCCTCGGCCTTCGTGTACGGGAAGGCGACGTTCAGTCCGGCGTACGCCCGGGTCTGGTCCTTCACCGACGGGAAGCACTTGACGTTGTCGCTGGCGGCGACGCCGCGCGGGTCGACGCCGACGATGTCGAACCGGTCGAGCAGGTCGTCGCCGAGGAAGTACGGCGCGGCGAGCGCGATGCTGGTGCCGGATCCGCCCGGGCCGCCCGGGTTGAGGAACAGGCTGCCGATCCTGTGCTGCTGGTCGCGGGCCTTGACCCGGAGCACCGCCACCTCGGTGGTGGCGCCCTTCGGGTTGTCGTAGTCCAGCGGGAGCCGGACCGTGGCGCACTCGGCGTAGTCGTAGCAGGCGTACCAGTCGAGCTTCGGTGTCGGCACGCGGTCGACCCGGCGCGCCTCGGCGGCGCTGGTCCGGTCGTACGACGACGGTTGCGGCGTGCGGGCCGCGGCCGCGGCCGGCGCGACCGCCAATCCGGCGAGGACGAGGCCGGCGATCCCTGTTGCGGTGAGGGACCGGATTGCACGTGGCATGTGGCTGCCTTCCGGTGGGGAACTTGGTCCGTCGAGGAGACCTCGACCCCCGTCACTTTAGGGATCAAGGCCAACCGGAGCCGCCCCTCAAACGCGGGCAGAAGCGACAGATTGCCGATTGATGTAACGAATTTTTCTCGATCGACGCTTTTCGCCCTCCACGTGGGAGGGTGGCCCGCTGGAGAACGTTTCTGACGGGAAGCCGTCCCGGCCCGGCGGTTGACAGGTCGACGCGCTGGGCCATGCTTGTCGGGTGAGTTCGTTCCCGAAGCCCGATGCGCGGGTCAAGGCCGTCGTCGCATCGCTGGCGGCGGTGGCGGCGCTGGTCACGTTGGTGGTGTGGCGCCCCGCCGGCATCCTGTCCGTGGTGCTGGCCCTGATCTGTGTCCTGCTCGGCATGGTCGCCGGGGTCACGGTGACCGCCGCCCGCCAGGCCCCTCCCCGTGCCGACGCCCCGGCCGAGGAGTGGCCGACCGCCGCCGGGTACGGAGTGGACGCCGACACGCTGGAGGCGATCGACCCCCGGGCCGTGCGGCGGCTCCGCACTCCCACCGGCGGCTACGCGGGTGACGCCGACACCCTGGAGGCGCTCGATCCGCGGGCGGTCCGCGACCTGCGGGCGTCCGGCGGCGCCTATCCGCTGGACGCCGACACCCTGGCGACGCTCGACCCCCGGGCCGTGCGGGAACGGCGGACGGCGAACGGCGTCAGCGACCGGTGAGAGTGGGCACGGCGAGCGCGTCCACGCCCCGCCCCGCCAGGCACCGGTAGGTGCGGTCCAGCTCCGTACCGGCCGGCGGCAGCACCTCCAGGTTCCAGCCGGTCGCCTGCGGCATGCCGCTGGCCAGCCGGAACGTGCTGAGGTTGCAGACCTGCTGGATGGCCGGGTCGGCGACCACCGCGCCGTGGCCCGCCCCGGCCAGCGCGGCCGGCAGGTCGCCCTCGGCGTAGGTCTCCCAGGTGTGCCGGCCGTCGCAGGGCACCCGGGTCGCCTCGGCCCGGTCGCGGCGCAGCCGGACCGGGCCGTAACACTCCAGTTCGGACGCGCAGTGGGCCCCCGCCGGCAGCCGGACGTCGCCCGCCGCGCAGCCGGGCAGCACCTTCGCCCCGGACGGCTCGACCGC